>DATKAT010000265.1:0-4567 GCA_035514675.1 Acidobacteriota bacterium
GTCCTCGATCACCGTGACGACGGGCGGAGAATAAGTCGTGTCATAGGGGCGCTGACCCGGGGAACTGACCCAAACAAGATCCCCGTTTGATTTGTCAAAGGCGAAGAAACGGTGGCCGCCGCGCGCCTGATCGCCCCAGCCGGAATTCAGTCCGCTGACGATGACCAGATCATCGACCACGACGGGAGAAACCGTCCGTCCCCCGTGAGTCGTGATCAGCCCGAATTCTTCTCCCAGCGAGCGCTGCCAGAGAAGTTCGCCGTCGACGGTCAGCGCCAGAAGCGATCCGCCGACGCCAAAGGCGTAGACTTTGCCTTCCGCCGGATCCCCCGCAGGCGAGGCCCAGCCCACCCGGTGAGTGGGGACGTCGCTGAGGTAAACGTTAAATGCGTGTTCCCAAAGCACTTCGCCGGTTTCGGCGTCAAAGCACATGATCCTTTCCTGCAACGTTTCGCCTTGGCCCTTAGCGTTTTGAAGGAAGACCCGATTCCCCATTACGATCGGAGCCGAACGGCCTCCGAAGGGCGCCCGCCAGGCCAGATTTTCGCCTTGCGGAGACCAGGTGTCGGGCAGCCCCGTCTCGGTCGATGAGCCGTCCAAGTTGGGTCCGCGCCAGAAATACCAGTCTCCCGCCTGCAGGGGCAGCGACAAAAGCCAGCACTGCACCAGAATCATGGAGGCTCTTGCCGGAATCGAAATCATCATCTGCATATCCCTTCGTTGCAAAGAAGCGAAGCCCAAACCAGCGTTGGTTCGCTTGCTTCATCAGTCTAGCAGATTCTCGATGTGCGGAAACGGCCTCGGTGTGCAGGTCGAGACGATTCTGATACACTGGCCCCGCCATGCGAAGGGTGTTGAAAACGGCTCCGATCCTGCTTTTTTTCTGTTGGCTGCTTGCGTGTTCCGACTCGGACCGCCAGCAGTTTCTCAGTATCGGCACCGCTCCGCCCGGAGGAGCTTTCTTCGTGGTGGGGGGCGCTATCAGCGAGGTCCTCGGGGAGCATGGGGCCGCACTTGGCTGGCGGATTACGGCCGAGGCGACCATGGGATCCCAGGAGAACATTCGGAGACTGGTCACTGGCGAGCTGAATCTGGCGCTGTCCAATTCCGCCATCACCTATTACGCCGTGCGGGGCGAAGGGGAATGGGAACGCCCTTACTCGATACGTTCCGTCATGACCCTGGCCCCAAACGTCGCGTTGTTCGTCACGCCTTCCGGATCGGGCATACGCGAAATTGGGGATTTGAGGGGAAAGCGGGTGGTGATCGGCCCTGCGGGGGCGGGTTTCGAGTACTTTGTCCGGCCGCTCCTGCGAGGGCACGGCGTGGACTATGAGGAATTGAACGTGCTGTTCGGAACGCAGGCCGCAGCCGTAGACATGATGGCCGACGGCACGGCCGCGGCGGCCTTTCTGGGAGGCGCGATTCCTACAGCTTCGATCAGCCAGGCAGCGGCGTCTCAGGACATTCTGTTCGTCCCCTTTGATGAAGAAGTTCGGCTGCGCCTGGTCGATGAGCATCCCTTCTTTCGGCCAGCCGTCATTCCCGCTGGAACCTACCGCGGACAGAGCGAGGACTTTCCCGGCCTGGACGTCGGATCCATGCATCTGATCACGTCCGCAGACGAGGATGAGGAACTGATCTACCAGGTCACCCGGATCCTTTACGAACAGCGCTCCGCCGTTCAGGAGCGACATCCGGCGGGAGGCTCGATCAATCCGGAGAATGCGGTGCGCTCCACGGGCACGGAATTTCATCCCGGGGCCATCCGGTACTTCAGGGAAATCGGCATCTGGCCCGAAGAGGCGAGCGCCCGTCTGGGTGGCTCCGCCTTTGAGTCCGCGTTTCTTGCACACGTCTCCGGCGCAGCTGATTAAACTGTGCGAGAGATGCGGATTCGGTTCCACGACAGTTTGTCGGATTTCCCCTTCGGAAACGGGCCGAGTTGATTCGGCTCAATGGGGAGGCCTCGCGCGGGCTCAGCCGAGCTGGATTCGGTGATTGTCGGGTCGCTATCGGGCCGCTTCGGTCAGAAAACGAGAAGCCGCTATGGACAGGGATTTGACTGCGAGCCCGAGGCAGAGCCGGAAAGCGGACAGCGTTACGACGAAACGGCGATTCATCGCGTTGGCCGGAATCGGGCTAGCCTTTTTCACCCTTGCCGAGGTCAACTACCCCCAGCTTTCGCCTCCATCGGAACTGGCTTTCTTCGCGCTGCTGGGGACGGTCCTCTGCATCCTGCTCTACCCGCTTGGAACTAGGGGATCGCGGGGGCGGGCCGCTCAGGCGACCGATGCGGCGCTGATACTGCTGGCGATTTTTTGCTTTCTGTACGTTGTCGTACAGACGCAGCCCTTTTTTTCCGAGTGGTGGATCGGGGGACGGTCGCTGGGGAGCCGGGCCGGAGGGGAAACGAACCTGGACCTGTTTGTCGGCGCAGTTGGTCTGGCTGTCGTCCTGGAGAGCACCCGCCGATCTCTGGGGTGGACGCTCCCGCTATTGAGCATTTCATTCCTGCTGTATGCCTATGGGGGGCCATACCTGCCCGACGGGCTGTTTCCACACCGCGGATACAGCCTCAATCGAATCGTCTCTCAGAGCTTCCTCCACTCGCAGGGAGTGTTCGGCGTCGCCTTGCGGGTCATGTTCACGTATGTGTTCTTATTCGTTCTGCTTGGCGCTCTCTTGAGGGCCGCCGGCGCTACAGGCTTTATCGTCACGTTCGCGCGCCGTCTCTTCGGCACGGCTACCGGCGGCCCGGCGAAAATAGCCGTTCTGGCCAGCGGCCTGATGGGATCGCTATCGGGAAGCGCGGTGGCCAACACCGCGACGACCGGAACGTTCACCATCCCTATGATGCGGGCCTCGGGGTTGCGAGCCCATTCAGCGGCCGGCGTGGAGGCGGCCGCCAGCTCGGGCGGGGCCCTGGTGCCTCCCGTAATGGGGGCCGGCGCCTACATGATGCTGGAGATCGTTTCCCCTCCGGTGACCTATCTGGAAATCATCCGGGCGGCGCTTCTGCCGGCGCTCCTGTACTACCTGTCCCTGTTTCTGATCGTTCATTTCTTCACACGGCGACTGGCTGCGGAAAAGAAAGTGAACGCGAGCGAGGCGGCGAAGGAGGTTCAAAGGCCTCCGTTTTTTGAGGGATTCATCTTTTTCCTGGCATTCGTCACCCTCTTGGCCTTTCTCATCGCGGGCTTTACGCCTTTTCGAGCGGTCAGTCTGGCGCTGCTCGCCGTCCTGGTCTTCTCGTGGCTGAATCCCCGCACCCGGCTGGGACCGGCCCGCCTGGTCAAGGCCATCAGCGGAGCCGCGCGCGATGTGGTGCCCTTGATCTGCGCATCCGGCTGCGTCGGGATCATCATCGGCGTGGTGACGCTGACCGGCATCGGTTCCCGCATTCCGTCATTGATCCTGCCGCTGGCTGAAGGGAATCTGGCTCTGGCGCTGATCGTTATCATGGTTTCCACGATCGTGCTCGGGATGGGCCTCCCTTCGGCCGTCTGCTACCTGCTGATGGCCACGCTGATCGGACCGGTGCTGAGCCAGCTCGGGATCGTCCCGCTGGCCGCCCATCTCTTTATCTTTTATTTTGGAATGATGTCGATGGTGACGCCGCCCGTCGCTCTGGCCGCCTATGCCGCGGCCTCGATCGGAGGCACGCCTGTGATGAAGACGGCCTTAGCCGCATTCCGGTTCGCCCTCGTGGGATTTACTTTGCCCTATATGTTCGTCTTCCGACCGGAGCTGCTCATGCTGACTCCGGAAGGAAATCTGGCCGGAGTGACCGAAGTCCTGCCCCACCTGCTGATCGCCGCGATGGGGATCGTCAGCTTCGCCGCCGCCATCGCGCGCTTTCTCTTTCGGCCTTTGAACGCCACTGGCCAAATTCTTCTCTACTCCTCCGCCGCCTTGCTGCTGTACCCCGGGCGGCTTCTCCTGTTTGCCGATCTCCCCCTGGCCGTCCACGATCTGGCCGGCCTGGTCCTGCTTGCCGCGGTAGCCGTCTGGAATGGCCGCAGACCATAAGATTCGATCCGCGTTCTTCGTTCTGGGCGCTCTTTAGTGCTGGGTGCTGCGTTCTTCTTGCAACTCGGAACTTTGAACTACGCAGTGCGCGGCGTGGGACCGTTACTCCGTCGTCAGCTCGTCGTAGGCCACTTCGAGGGCGGCGCGCAGGCTGATCCAGTCGACCGGGGCGACGTAATTCTCGAAACCGCGCAGCGACTCGATTCTGCCCAGGTCCTCTTTGGACCGGCCCTCGTGGATGGCCTGACGAGTCGTCTCCAACAGAGCGGCGAAGAAATCCCGCTGCTGTTTCAGATCGGCTTGGTCTCCGATGACGCCGAAGCCTTCCTGCCCGTGGCCGAAAATGTAGACGGCGTCGTCCGAGTGCTCGCCCAGGACCGATTCCAGAAGCCGGATCCAGCCCTGGACGGAAGCGCCGCTGGGACGATCGATAAAGGGGTAGAGGCGGTTGAAGACCAGGTCCCCCATATGGACGACGTTGGCGTTTTCAAAAAAAATCGTGGCATCCCCTCCCGTATGCGCGGGGCCGTAGTGC
>DATKAT010000266.1:0-4356 GCA_035514675.1 Acidobacteriota bacterium
TGGGCCATTGAATCTCAACCTCATCGATGGATTCGACTCGGCCCAGTCCGAAACGGACTCGCAGGTCATTTTGAGAGAAATAGCTGCCTCCGCTCCGCACCTCGTCGATCATCCGGACGTCGCCCGCGCGCAGGATCACTCTCGCGCCGATTCCGCTGCGGTTGGAGCGGACCCCTTCCAGCTGCAGGGCCACCCAGTTGTTTCGGTGACTGGATTCGTTGATGTACAGGCTGGGAAAATCGTTGACGTTGTTGACGACGACGTCCACGTCGCCGTCATTGTCCAGATCCCCGAAAGCAGTGCCTCTTCCGGCTTTCGGCTCCAAAAGCGGCCCTCCCAGCCGGCGCGTAACGTCTTCGAAGCGAACTCCTTGCCGATTCATGTAGACGACTTTCGGTTGTCTGTACTGCGCTTCGGATTCCAGTTCCCGGACTTCCGGATAGACGTGCCCGTTGACTTCAAAGATGTCGAGCCAGCCGTTCAGATTCAGATCGACGAATCCGCATCCCCAACCCAGCCAACGCGTATTGACGCCCACGCCGGTTGAAAAGGCGGCTTCTTCAAAATAGCCGTTACCCAGGTTGCGGTACAGGTTGGAGGCGTCGCCGGCGAAGTTCGTCTTGAAGATGTCAAGGAATCCGCTGCGATTGAAGTCGCCCGCTGAAACCCCCATTCCGGCCTGGGGCTTGCCGTCCTGGCTGAGCGCGCAGCCGGCCAGAACTCCAATGTCGGTGAAAGTGCCGTCCCGATTGTTGCGGTAGAGAGCGCTGGGGTTCGAATCGTTAGCCACGTAGATGTCCGGCCAGCCGTCATTGTCGAAGTCGAAGACAACGACGCCTAAGCCATAGGTGCCTTCGGCGTCCAGAATTCCCGCTTCGGCGGAGACGTCTTCAAACGTTCCGTCCCCGCGATTGCGGTACAGGATGTTTTTGCCGTCCGGCAGTCCGGGCGGGCCGCAGGCCACGGCCGCCCCTTTGTACAGACAGAGTCCGGAATCCGGCGTCGGCGTATCTTCCGGCTCGAAATCGATGTAGTTGGCGACGAATAGGTCGAGATGGCCGTCTCGGTCGAAATCCACAAACGCGCATCCCGTGTTCCAGCGGCGTCGATCCTGCATCAGTCCGGCGGCTTCGGTGACATCTTCGAAGGTCCCGTCCCCTCGATTCCGATAGAGCGCATTCCGTCCCCAGTAGGTGACAAAGAGATCGGTCCAGCCATCGTTGTCGAAATCTCCGGCGCAAACGGCCTGGCCCCAGCCGTGGCGACCTACGCCGACTTCGATCGTGACGTCCGTAAAAGTTCCGTCGCCGTTGTTGCGATAAAGCCGGCTGATCGGCCCTTCGCCCGCCGGGAAACCTCCCAACCGCGATCCGTTCACAAAGAAGACGTCCAGCAAACCGCTGTTGTTATAATCTATCAGCGCTACCCCCGAACCCGTCGTTTCCAGCAGATACCGATTGCTTTCCTCGTCGCCGAAAATCGTTCGGTGACGAATGCCGGCTTCGGCCGCCCGATCGACGAAATAGAATCCGAGGTCCATCCCTTCGCGATTTTGAGCCGAAAACAGCGTCGACAGCATCCAGGAGATAAATATCGGCCAATAGGCGATCGGAATTTTGCAAAGCTTCATCGCTCGGCTACAGTATACTCAAGCGAGAAATGGACGGGCCTCAATCCCGAAACTCGGAAAAGCGAGATCCGAAAACCGCAAGCGAAAGAAAGACGTCCTCCGCGGTAGGGAAGGTTCCCGGCGGCTTCCCGATCCCTCAATCCCCAGGGGCTTCCAGGGAGACCACGGAGAAATCCTCTTCGGCGGTCAGCGACTCATCTCGAATCAGGTCATGAGCGACGACCTGAAGCTGATACTTGCCGACCGGCAATCGCTCCAATGGAATTCCCTTGACCAGAACCAATCGACGATCGCTGACAGAATGGACCGAGACGCCCTTTTCGTCAATGAGTTCTAGGATGGGCTTCCCTTCGCTGAGAATTCGATATATCAATCGTATGGTCGGCGCGAAACTGCTTTGATCGAACGCGAAATTGTACAGCTGCAGGTAAACGCCGAGGGCGCCTCCTTCTGGGAACCGACCTCCGGACGCGGGCCTGACCTTTAGGTCGCCCAAGGCGAACATTTCGTTGAGATCAAAATTCTTGGGAAGATTCTGAATCAGGTCGGCCAGCACCACCGAACTTGCCTGCAACCCCCCGGAAGCGAAATCCGGGGGAGAAAAGCCCATACGGACGGCTCCGACTCGTCCGCTCTGAAGGTCTTTGGCCACGAGGTCGAGTCTGTATCGCATTTTCGTGTCCAGGACCAGGATTTTCTGGAACACGGTCTTCCCCGTCGGCCGCCCTTCCCGAAAGCCCTCCATTCCCATTGCGCTGTACAGATCCTCTTCAAATTCGGCAGCGATTCTGTTGGTAATGGTGCGGACCATCCCGTACAGACCAATCCGGGCTCGATAGACGTCGTTTTCGAGCTGGAAGCTCAAGTCCTGATTGTCGATCTCAACGGTCACCGGAACCAGCACCTGACTTTCGCTCAAGAGGAAGTAATCGGGTCGAGCGGAAACAGGGATCGGATCGAACCCGACCTGCACATCGACCATTTCCTTCAGCTCCGGGTACTTGATTTCCGGCGCCGCCTTAACCATGGCGAAATTCTGATAGCGCTGAAAGATCGAGTCCTGAATCCGATGTTGCATCAGCGGATACAGCTCCCGAACGCCCGGATTCGCCCGCTGACGCATCCTTTCAGGCTTTGTGGACAGACCGATCTGTTCGGCCAGAGTCATGCCGTGGCCCGGCACGTCCAAAAACGCGTCCTTGTCGTCGGCCCGTAGAGCGAGCCGATAATCGTCGTTCCATGTCCGATCGACGAACTCCAGCTCAATATCGCTTCCCAAACCAGGCAGGTGACGGTAGTACCAAACTTCGAAGGGGTACGTGGCGGTGGCGCCTCCGCCTTCGTGCATCGGCCGCTGGTAGGCCCCTCCCGAAGGATGCCGTTCGATCTGGTCGGGCGGTCCGTGAATGATGTAGACGCGCCCCCGGTCGGTCATCCAACCGGCGAAGCCGCTCGTGAAATGATCGTTTGCGTAGGCGATGCGCCGATAATGCTCCTCCCGGAACTCATTGAAGCCGGTTCGGGGATCCGGATCACGCCTGCGCCAGAACTCCTCAATGAAGCTCTCCTTCTCCTCGGGCGCCGTTAACTGCAGAAACGCCTGCTTCTCCTCATCGGTGACAATGTACTTGACGTCCTGCTCCAACCACTTCTTGAACGGGTCGGCGGCTTCCTCGCTTCTCGCCCTCTCCGGTTTTTGCTGAAGCGCCGCGCCCGAGGCGGAAGCGAAAAATGCGACGGCTCCCAGCGTCAAAAGCGCCTTCGCCAATGCTTGCCGCCCATGTGCCATGGTCCCGCCCCTGGTAAAAATTGTCATCGAAATTGGAGGGTTCATTCTATCAGACGAATCCATCGAAAAGCCAGGCTGTCTCGCGCCTCATCGGGGACGCGCTTCTATTCGATTTCAAATTGTCGCATTTCGTACAGTTCGGCCAACAAATCCGACTCCATAGAGGCGTGAATTATTGAGACCCTATCTTGAATAGACATAATTTGATTTCAAATCATTGAACGGAATCCAGTTTTTTGGATTTCCTGATGCGGCTAAAAGCCCGCCCCGTGGATTGCAAAGGCCGTTTGAAGAGCCTCCCACGGGCGCCTGCGGCATATCTGTGTGAAATTGCGGATCTTTAAATCAGGAAGTCGACCTCTCTAGCAGGAGAATTGAAAGGAAGAGACCGGAACGGACGGGACCGGGTCTCTTCCGCTTCAGTTCCTTGCGGATTTGTAACCATAAGAATTTAAGTCTTGACAATATTGACAGCACTGCAATAGCATTTCACCATCGAATCTCGACGCTCTTTTCGAATGGTGTTATGCGCGAAGGGGAATAGGCATTCTTGTCGGCAAAACGACTGCGCAACCAGCAGACGTTCAACGATGATGTCCCTCGTGCATTTGATGGCTGGGTGCGCTTCCGCTTCCTGCGGTCCGCGCTCTCCATATGATGAAAGCTGGGTCAACACACAAACTGTGAAGGGGTGATTGCTATGGTTTGCAGACGCGTTTTCTGGAAGGCGTTGGCGGTTGTCGCGGGTCTCGCAATTTGCGTCATGGGGCAGGTCACCGCGCAGGCGGTTTATGGGACCATCGCCGGGCGAGTCGTCGATGAGACGGGAGCGGTGCTTCCGGGTGCGGAGGTGACGATTTCGGACGTGGCGCGCGGGACTTCGTGGACGGTCATTACCGACGAGTCCGGGAATTTCCGACGGGAGCGAATGCTTCCC
>DATKAT010000267.1:0-5419 GCA_035514675.1 Acidobacteriota bacterium
TATCGCGTCGGAACTCAGCCGGCTCCTTTGGGCAAGTCGCTGTCCCATTTTCTGGGACACATTTACATTCAGGACCTTTCCTCAATGCTGCCTGCGCTCGTCCTGGATCCAAAGGCGGGCGACGAAGTTCTGGATTTGTGCGCGGCGCCCGGTTCGAAAACCACCCAGCTGGCCGCTTTGCTGTGCGACCGCGGCGCGGTCGCCGCCAACGACAGCAGCAAGAGAAGGCTCAAGACGCTCATCGGCAACCTGAAGCGCATGGGCGCCCCGAATGCGGTGGCTTTCAACGCCTTCGGCGAACAGTTCGGAAATCTCTACTTTGAACGTTTCGACGGCGTTCTGGTCGACCCGCCCTGTTCGGCCCTCGGGACCCTGCACAAGAATCCGGAGGCACTGTACTGGTGGCATCCGGAACGAACCCGCAAACTGGCCGTGAACCAGAAGAATCTGCTTCAAAGCGGACTGAAGGCGCTCAAACCGGGAGGAGTCCTGGTTTACTCCACGTGCACACTGACGGTGGAGGAAAACGAGGAGGTTGTGCAATTCGCGCTGGATCGATTCTCGGTCGAACTCGAGACCGTCCGTTTGCCGTCTGGAGTGGCGGCGCGGCCCGCTCTGGCTCGCACCCCCTCCCAATCGTTCGCGCCGGTGATGAGCAGGGCGCGCCGCATCTACAGTTTCGACAACGAAAGCGATGGATTCTTCCTGGCCAGGTTTCGAAAGCTCGACTCCTTCGGATCCAGACGCAATCGTTCTAGCCAGCGTCCGGCGTGCGGCGTCGAAGATGGCTTTTCCGCGACGGCCGCTGCGGAGGACAACGTCGAGCGATTCTTTGAGAATTTCGGCATCGAACGATCGAGGCTGAAGCATCGGCTGCTTCGAAGCGGCGCCCAGTTGATGGCTGCGACTCCAGACGCGGCGGACTTCCCCGCTTTCGCTCCTTGGCGGCATCTGGGAGTGCCAATCGCGCACTTGACCGATGAGCGCCGGGTCCGAATCACGACCGAGGGCGTGAACCTGTTGGGGGAATGGGCCAACAAGAACATCGTCGAGCTGGAAGGCCTGAATCAGTTGGAGGATTTCGTCAATCGCGTCGACATTCCGGTGCCGACGCGCGACGCCCTTCAGGTGATCGTTCGGTTTCAAGGCTATGGAATCGGGCACGGCTTCGTACAGGACGGCCGCCTCATCAGCCGCTTTCCGCGAACCGGATGGGAGTTTGAGTTGCGGAAGCAGGCTTGAAGAGCGGGCAGGAGGCAGGAGGCAGGAGTCAGAATGGGTGCTACTGATTCGTCTGGCAAACTGGAACCGCGAAACCGCGAAACCCGGAACCTGAATCAGGCCCGCCGCCCGCCTTGCATCCGCATCGCGCTCCGCTGTTTCAGAACGAACCAATGTGAGAAATGCGTGCTGCATCGTGGTATATTTTGATGAGGCCATGAGCGACAATCCCTTAAAATTGAGGAACATCCACCATATTGAATTCTGGGTCGGGAACGCCCGTCAGGCGGCGTTCTTTTACCGGAAAGCCTTTGGATTTTCCCAGCTTGCCTACGCGGGGCTGGAAACCGGCCGACGGGACGCCGTTTCTTTTTTGATGGGACAGGGGAAGGTCAGGTTCGTATTGACCGCGCCCCTTCAGGCGGACCATCCGATCAATGAACATGTGCGCGTTCACGGCGACGCCGTCCGCGACATCGCATTCAAAGTCGACGATACGGATCAGGTCTTTGCCGAGACAGTGCGCCGGGGCGCCGAGATCGCGCAGGAGCCGTACGATCTGGAAGATGAATTCGGAAAAGTTCGCCGCGCCGCGATCCGCACATATGGGGACACCGTACACTCCTTTATTTCGGACAAGGGGTATCGAGGTCCGTTCCTCCCCGGATTCAAGGAGGCGCCCATCAGCGGCAGCGGAACCGGAATTCTGCGAGTCGATCACGTTGTTGGCAATGTCGAGCTTGGCAAGATGGAGCAATGGGCCGAATGGTACCACCGAATTCTCGGTTTCAAGCGCTTCCTCAGTTTTGACGATAAGGACATCTCGACCGAATACAGCGCGCTGATGAGCATCGTCATGTCGGACGACAGCGATTCGATTAAGTTTCCCATCAACGAGCCTGCGGAAGGCAAGAAAAAGAGCCAGATCGAAGAGTACCTGGATTATAACAACGGTCCGGGAGTGCAGCACATTGCGCTTCAGACGTCAGACATCATCAAGACCGTCGGGGGGCTGAAAGCCAACGGTGTGGAGTTTCTCGAGGTGCCGCAGTCGTATTTTGACCAGGTCCCTTTGAGGGTGGGTGAAATCGATGAGCCGATGGAACAGATTCGAGCTTTGGGGATTCTGGTCGACCGCGACGAGAACGGGTACCTTCTGCAGTTGTTTACCCGCCCTGTGGAGGATCGACCGACGCTTTTTTTTGAAATCATCCAGAGACGGGGCAGTCGAGGATTCGGCAAGGGGAACTTCAAGGCGCTTTTCGAAGCCATCGAAAGAGAGCAATCGCTGCGCGGAAATCTTTGAGCCCCGGGGGACGAACTGCCGGCCCGAAGCCGTTGTTGATCGGACGGCGCCCATCGATGGACGCCGCCCACTGACAAGAAGAGGGTCATATGCCTTTCTATCACAGAATGGGAGAAATCCCGCCAAAGCGACACAGCGTTTTCCGCCGTAAAGACGGAAAGCTTTACACTGAAGAATTGATGGGAAACAAGGGCTTTATCGGACCTTCGTCGCTTCTCTATCACGTTCACCAGCCCACCCAGATCCACAGAGTGGAGACCGTCAAGACTCTGAAGTGGGAGGCCGACCCCGCGCCCACCAATGCCCTGAGGCATTTCAGGCTGACTCAGCTTCCAAAAGGAGGCAGTCCCACCATGGACCGAATCCCGGTTCTGTTTAACGCCGATGTGGCTCTCCTGTTCGTGGAGCCGGACCGCGAGGACCCCTTCTTCTATCGGAATGCCCAAGGGGATGAAGTGGTTTACGTCAGCGAAGGGGAAGGCGTTTTGGAAACGCTGTTTGGAGAGCTCCCGTATCGGCAGGGGGACTATCTGGTGATCCCGAGAGGGATTCTGTTTCGCCTTCGATTTGGGGAGGAGAAGCAGAGTTTTCTGGTCATTGAAAGCGCCGGTGAGGTTCGAACGCCCAGCCGCTATCGGAATGAAGCAGGTCAGCACACAGAAATGAGCCCCTATTCGGAACGCGACTTCCGCGTGCCTGAGAAGCTCGTCGTGCATGACAAATCTGGAGAATTCCCGATTCGGATCAAGAAGGAAGGCATCATCGTCGAGGCGGTGATGGATCACCATCCGCTGGATGTGCAGGGTTGGGACGGCTACTACTACCCTTGGGCCTTCAACATCCACGATTTCGAGCCGCGGGTGGGCCGCTTCCATCTGCCCCCGCCCGTACACCAGACTTTTCAGGGAGACGGCTTCGTCATCTGTTCGTTCTGCCCGCGCCCTTACGATTCTGACGAGACGGCCATTCCGATTCCATACAACCACTCCAACGTGATGTCGGACGAGGTGATTTTCTACGCCAGCGCAGAATTCATGAGCCGCAAGGGCATTGAATACGGCTCACTGACCGTACATCCGGACGGCTTCGCCCATGGCCCTCACCCCGGAAAGGCCGAAGAATCGCTTGCACAGAACCGGACCGACGAATTGGCCGTCATGCTCGACACCTTCCGCCCGCTGCAAGTCAGCCGCCGGGTCCTTGAAGTGGAAGATCCCACCTACCTTCGAAGCTGGATCGAAGAGGCCTGAAGACCTCTTCTCCCCCTACTGCAATTCTTCGCGTTCCGGCTTCCGCAGAACTTCCAGCAGCGAGACGGGATCGATGCGGGTCTCATTCAGGCGCAGGGTCCAGTGCAGGTGTGGTCCGGTGACGCGTCCTGTGGCGCCCACGCGGCCAATGACGTCGCCTGCTTTTACTGATTGATCTTCGCTGACTTCGAACCGACTCAAGTGGGCGAAATAGGAAATCAGCCCCATTCCGTGGTCGATCATGACGGTATTGCCAGCGTAATACAGGTCTCTGACCAGGATGACGATTCCGGCGTTCGGGGAAGCGACGGGAGTTCCTTCCGCCGCGCGGAAATCGGCGCCGGTATGCGGGCTTCTGGGCTGCTCGTTGAAAACGCTTCTTCTGCCGAAACCGCTGGTCTCGGTCCCCGGCACGGGGCGAAGAAAGGCGCCCTCCCACAACCTTTCCGGAGTTTGCCGGGCAAAGAGTCTGGAAACTACCGCAGACTCCTCTCGAATGCGCTGCAGTTCGCTTTCCGGAGGCGAGACGAATCTGGGTTCGACCGTCAGCCGTCGGGTCGGAAATTCCTTGGGCTGAACCTCCAGCCACTTTTCCGCTTGAACCCTCTCGCCGGAAGGCAGCACGCCGACCACGCGAGCGCGATATCGGCCGGGACTGGTTTCCAGATCCACGCCGACCAGGACGTACCAGCGGCCATCCTGAGTTGGATATCCGGAGAAGCTGCGATTCAGGGCCTCGACGCGGAGGCTCGAAAGAGCAGCGCTCGTCCTTACTGAAAACAGGACGATTTCCCCGGGCGCAAACTCCCGGGCCAGCATCTCAACCTCCATCTCGCCCGTGTCTGAAATGACGGAATTCGCCGCCAGGATCGAAGCTGCGAAGCTAAACAGGCACGAGAACGCAACCTGCAGGAGTCTCGCCCGCATCTGGCCGCGGCGCACGGGAAGCGGGAAAACCGAAAACCCTCGAAATAGAGGGGGGATAGGTCTGATCATGCGCTAATTCTCAATTTCACGCCGGACAACCGGCGTACGATGCTCGAGCTTCATTGGACCCGACCGGGTCTGAATCGGCAGAGTTCCGCTCGTCGCTCACCGGTCGGAATGTCTTATTCAGCCCGCCGCCATTCAGTCGGCGCCGCAGGCCGCCCGGTTTGAGCGGTCTCAATGGGGAAGGTGAAAGCTTTCCACGAATGCGTGAAAGCTCCGCTCCCAATAATCGATTGTCGGAATCGGCCCGGTCAGCTTGATGAACCAGGGATCGGCTGGGGCTTCCACGACTGCGGCCAGCATGCGAAAGTTCTGCTGCGCACCTGTCCCTCCGGCCATCACCCCAGGGTCGTACGTACCGGAAATATCCAACATGCTGACCCGCATTCCGCCAACCTCCGTTCGCCTGACTTCAGCCTGTTCGGTGGCAGGGCTGCCGTCTGGATTGGAGAACTGCTGAACCCATCGCTGCAGATTGGCGTCGACGCCTCCTCCGGTGCCTGGGAAAACGAAAATGGCGAGATCCGCGTCTCCGCTCCCGACCGGCGCGCCGGGCAGTCGATACTGGACCCTTCTCATCGGAGAGGAGGGAGTTTCCTGAATCCAGCCTTCGGGAGCTGTAAAATGCAATTGCTCGGCGGAGGCGGGAGGC
>DATKAT010000268.1:0-3787 GCA_035514675.1 Acidobacteriota bacterium
GGCGGCGGCGTTGCCGAACTGCAGCGATTCCGCCAGGCTCTTTCCCAGCAATCGCGCGGCCAGGAATCCGGAGGCGAAGCCGTCGCCGGCGCCGATGGTCGACGTCACGTCGACCGGATAGGGGGGCAGAAACAGGGTTTCCTCGGCCGTCGTCACCTGCGTTCCGGCCGATCCGAGCTTTGCGACGACGATGGGAACGCCCATTTCCCGCAGGCGGCTCATGGCGGCCTCCGGCTCTTCGACCTCGGCCGTCAGCGCAATTTCGGTCGGGTTGGCGATGAAGAGGTCGCAAAGGCCGGCCGCAATCCGGGCGTACAGGCCCGCCTCCTGCGGGCTCCGCCACGACATGGCCCGGTAATCGACGTCAAAGGCGACCACGGCGCCGGAGCGTCGCGCATGTTCGAGAGCCGCCAACGTGCTCTCCCTGGAGGGGGATGCGCATAGACTGGTTCCGTTGGTGACCAGCATCGAGGCGCCTGAGATCAGCTCCTTTTCCTTCTCCCCGAAGGAGACCATCGTGTCGGCGGCGTTTTCGCGATAGAAGACCTGCGGGAAACGATCGGGCGGACTGACTTCGGTCAGGCACAGGGAAGGGAGGGCGCCCTCTCGGATCTGGATCGCCCGCGTGGACACGCCCTCGCCTTCCAGATACTCGATCAGAAACCGGCTGAGGGCGTCATCGCCAAGACAACTGATCATTTCGACCCGGATGCCCAGACGGGCCATTCCCACGGCCATGTTGGCCGAGGAGCCCCCGAGATAGCGGGAAAAAGTTCGGACGCTCTTCAGAGGAGTGTCCCGTTCTTCCGCGAACAGATCGTAGCCGACCCTTCCGAGTACGACCACGGCGGGGGCATTGCGCGAATCAGGACCAGTCATCAAAGGAAAATCCGCTCTTCCTTGACCTTCTTCTCGAACTTTTCGCGGGCCTCTCGAACCGAGTCCATCGTCGACACTTCGGAGACGGGCACGTCCCACCACGACTCGTACCCGGGCACGCTCTGATGCTTGTCGATCTCTATCGCGGTGACGGTCGTGCGCTCCTGGCCTCGCGCCTTCTCCAGAGCTTTCCCCAACCCGTCCAGATTGCGAGCAGTCTGCGCGTAGGCGCCCAAACTGGCCGCGTTGCTTTGAAAATCAACCGGAAGCAGGTCGCCGTCGAGCTGGCCCGTGGACTTGTTTCTGAACTTGTAATCGGTGCCGAAACCGCAGGACCCGACCGACTTGGAAAGTCCGCCGATGCTTCCGAAGCCGTGATTGTCCAGCAGGATGATGTTGAGCTTGTAGCCTTCCTGAATGGAGGTCACGATTTCGGAGCACATCATCAGATAGGAGCCGTCCCCGACCATTACGTAAACTTCGCGGGAAGGATCGGCCATTTTTACTCCCAGTCCGCCTGCGATCTCGTAGCCCATGCAGGAGTATCCGTATTCCAGGTGATATCCCTTGGGATCACGGGTGCGCCACAGCTTGTGCAGCTCTCCGGGCAGGCTCCCGGCCGCGCACACGACCACGTCCCGAGGCTCGGAAAACTGGTTGACCAGGCCGATCGCCTCGCTTTGAGCGACAGGGACGCCGTGCCCCAGATGGAAGAGGCGATCCACTTCAGCCTCCCACTCCCGTTTGAATCGAGAGACCCTCTCCCGATACTCGCTGGAAACCTGGTAATCGATCTCAGCCAGTTTTTGCAGCGTCGCCCTGGCGTCCGAAACCAGGGGCAGGGCGGCGTGCTTGTGGGCGTCCAGCTCGCAGACGTTGATTCCAATAAAGCGGACATCCGGATTCTGAAAGGCGGTTTTGGAGGCGGTCGTAAAGTCGCTGAGTCGGGTGCCGATGTTGACGACCAGATCGGCCTCGCGTGCCAGAATGTTGGCGCCGGGCGTTCCGGTGACTCCGATCGGGCCGAGATTTTGCGGATGGTCGAAGGGGAGGGCGCCCTTTCCCGCCTGCGTTTCGCCGACCGCTATTCCAGTGGCTTCCACGAATTTCCTCAGCTCTTCCGTCGCCTCGCTGTACAGCACGCCGCCGCCGGCCACGATCAGCGGGCGCTTCGCCTGCCGAATCCACTCGGCGGCCCGTTTCAGCAGTTCGCGGTCCGCCCGGATGCGCGGAATATCCCAGACGCGCTTTTCGAAAAGCTCCTCCGGATAGTCCCATGCTTCGGTCTGAACGTCTTGAGGCAAGGCGAGCGTCACGGCGCCGGTTTGGGCCGGCGAGGTCAACACGCGCATCGTTTCCATGAGCGCGAAGGGCAGTTGGTCGGCGCGATTGATTCGATCCCAGTAGCGGGAGACGGGCTTGAAGGCGTCGTTGACGGAGACGTCCTGCGTCTGCTCCGACTCCAACTGCTGCAGAACCGGGGCCACGTTGCGGCGGGAGAAGATGTCTCCGGGCAGCAGCAGCACGGGCAGGCGATTGATGGTGGCGGTGGCAGCTCCGGTCACCATGTTGGTCGCTCCCGGGCCGATGGAGCTGGTGCAGGCGAAGGCCCGCAGCCGGTTGCTCATCTTGGCGTAGGCCGCCGCGGTGTGAACCATGGCCTGTTCGTTACGGGTCAGATAGTAAGGAATGTCCTTGTTCTCCTGAAGCCCCTGGGCGACTCCGGCGACGTTTCCGTGTCCGAAGATCCCCCAAACGCCCCCGAAAAAGGCGTTCTCCTTTCCGTCCCTTCGTACGTGCTGGTTCTTCAAAAAAGCCACCAGGGCCTGTGCCATGGTCATCCGACGCGTTTTCATTGGTTCATCCTTCCTCAAGAGACGATCGTTTGATTTCCCGGTTTTCGTTCGGTTTGCCGCCGACCCGGTGAGGGAGCCAGCTAAGCGCTTCGATTTTTATCATAATCGCAGGGAGATGACAACGCGCAACGTTGCGCGCTGCACTCAAAGGCCGAAGGTTTCCCGGAGATAAGCTCTGGATTTTCGAGAGCTTTCCAGGGCGGTGGGGAGTTCCGTGTGATCGGTTTCGACGATGACCCAACCGCTCCAGTTTCGATTTTCCAGAAGCTTGAAGAGCCGCGGAAAATCGATTTCTCCGGAACCGATTTCAGTCCAGACTCCGAGGGCGCAGGTCTGGCGGTAGTCGAGGCCTTCCCGGCGCGCCCGCTCCATGACCTCGAGGCGGGCGTCCTTGGTGTGCAGAGCGTGGACCCGCTCGAAATGTTTTTCGATGACGTCGATGGGGTCGGCTCCTCCCAGCAGAAGATGACCGGTATCGGGCCCGAATCGGACCAATCCGGGATCGGTCAGCTCCAGCAGCCGCTCGATTTCCCACGGCGCTTCCACGTAAGTGGCCACGTGCGGGTGAAAACACATGCGGACGCCGGAATCGAGCCACAGCCGTGCGATCTCTTCCAGCAGGCGGGCCATGATTTCAAACTCGGCCTCGTCCAGCGAAGTCTCGTCGTCGGGCCGGACGCGGCCGGCGATCGCGAAGCGTTCCGGCGGCGACACGTAGGCGCTGACGAAGAGGCAGGTCTGGCCGATGGCGCGGGAGAACTCCGCCTGCAGTCGCGCCTCCCGCAGCAGCGCGTCCCGCTGGCCGGGTTGGTGAAATTGGCCGTGAAAGAACCCGGACGCGACTTGCAGGCCGTGGCGCTTCAGAATGGAGGCCGCTTTTTCAGGGGTCAGCCCGGGTTCGCTCCGATCTGCGTTGACGGCGGAAAAGCCGGCGGCGGCGGCTTCCCGCGCCCGCTCCTCCAGAGATTTAAACACCAGAACGTCGGAAACGGCCAGCGGAGTGGTGTCGGCGTTGAGTGCGAGTTTCAGTTGCGTCACGAACGATTCTCCTC
>DATKAT010000269.1:0-7455 GCA_035514675.1 Acidobacteriota bacterium
GGGCATCCCTTATCGAAAGATCAGCGAAGAGACGGGGGCCAGCACCACCACTGTGACGCGGATCGCTCACTGGGTCAAATATGGCGAAGGCGGATACCGGATGATGCTGGATCGGATGAAGCGGCAAAAAGAGGCGGGCCCGCGATGAAGTTCAACAGTGACAATTTGAAGATGTCGCTTCAGAGCAAGGGACGGCTGGCCGAGAGTTCGCGTCAGATTTTGAGGGCCGCCGGCGTGGACTTCGATTGCGACGAGGGCCGGCTTTTTACGCGGTGCCGCAATTACCCCCTCGACCTGCTGCTGCTTCGCGACGACGATATTCCGGAATACGTCCAGGACGGAGTCACCGACCTGGGCGTGGTCGGTCTGAACGTCGTCAGGGAGAAGGGGGCCAAGGTATCTCAGCTCGATTTTCTCGGCTTTGGCGAATGCACTCTCAGCATCGCCGTTCCGCGGAAAAGCGGCGCCCGCACGCTGGAGGATCTGAGAGGAAAGAGGTTCGCCACTTCCTATCCGAATCTTCTCAGGGCCTTCTTGCAGGAGCGGGGCGTGGAAGGGCGAATCATTGAGATCAGCGGCTCCGTGGAACTGGCGCCGAATCTGGACGTAGCCGACGCGATCTGCGACCTGGTGTCGACCGGCTCGACCCTGCGGGTCAACGATCTGGAGCCGATCGAGGTCGTTCTCAAGTCGGAAGCCGTTCTCATCGCCAACGGGGAATCGCTGCAGGACGAGCGCAAGAGCGAGTTGATCGAGCGCCTGCGAACTCGCATCGGCAGCCACCTGAGAGCCAGGCGGACAAAGTATGTGATGATGAATGCGCCGGCCGCGGCGCTGCAGGGGATCCGCGAAGTTCTCCCCGGAATGAAGAGCCCCACCGTTTTGCCATTGGCCGACAAGGAGATGATCGCCGTCCATGCCGCCGTTCCGGAAGATGTTTTTTGGGAGGTGATTGAGAAGCTCAAGGTCTCCGGCGCGACCGACATTCTGGTCGTTCCCGTCGAGAAGATGGTGGTCTGATGAAGAGATTTGACTGGGAGAGCTTAAGCGGGCAGGAAATCCGCAGCCTCTGCTCGCGAAACATCCTGCTCGACCCGGAAATGGTATCCCTGTGCCGGCAGATTTTCGACCAGGTGCGGGCTCGGGGAGACGACGCGCTGCGGGAGTATACGGAAAAGTTCGACGGCGTACGCCTGGACGACTTTCGCGTCACCGGCGACGAGATGCGGCGGGCGAACCAGGGATTGACCCCTCAGCAGGCTCAGGCGCTGCAAGATGCAGCTTCAAACATTCGAACCTTTCACGCTTCCCAGCAGGTGTCCGAGAAGGTCGTCGAAGTGGGCAGGGGGATCACCTGTTGGAGGGCTTCTCGCGCTATTTCCAGCGTTGGATTGTACGTTCCGGCGGGGACGGCCCCGCTTCCGTCGACCGTTCTGATGCTGGGGATTCCTGCCAAGCTCGCCGGCTGCGCCAGGATCATTCTGGCCGTTCCTCCCCGCAAAGATGGAACCGTGGCGCCGGAAGTGCTGGCGGCCGCCCATCTGATCGGGCTCAGGCAGGTTTTCAAGGTGGGGGGCGCCCAGGCGATCGCGGCACTCGCCTTGGGAACGGAAACCATCCCCAGGGTCGACAAAATCCTGGGGCCAGGCAGCCGGCTCGTGCAGACGGCCAAGCTGACGGCCACGTTCTATGGATCATGGATCGATATGGTGGCAGGTCCGACCGAGGTCTTGATCATCGCGGATGAGAGCGCGCCTGCGGACGTCGTGGCGGCCGACCTGATTTCGCAGGCCGAACATGGCGGCGACAGCCAGTGCGTCCTGGTGACCAGTTCGTCGAAACTGGCCGACGAGGCCTCTCGAGAGGTGGAAAAGCAATTGGAGACTTTGCCCCGACGGGATCTGGCCCGGCAGGCGCTCGAAAAGAGCTTCCTTCTGACGACTCCCAGCTTGGAGGAGGCCGTTCAGTTCTCCAACCAATACGCTCCAGAGCACCTGATTCTGAATGTGAAGAACGCGCGCGAATGGTTGTCCAGGGTCGAGTCGGCCGGCTCGGTCTTCGTCGGCCCCTGGTCGCCTGAGACGGCGGGGGATTACGCTTCAGGTCCGAACCATACGCTTCCCACTTCCGGTCTGGCGCGATGCATTTCCGGGGTCTCCATCGACAGCTTCGTCAAGAAAATCACCTTCCAGGAGCTCTCCGCAGAAGGCCTTCGCTCCCTGGCCCCGACGCTGGAAGCCATGGCTTCGATGGAAGGGCTGGCCGGTCATGACCGTGCCGTGAAGCGCCGCATCTCCCGCGCAGCCGAGATGGAAGGGGAAAGCGAATGAATCGGAATGTCGAAGGGGTACTCAGTCTGGTTCGGCCCCATATTCTGTCCCTGAAGCCCTATCAATCAGCCAGAGACCATGCGCGCGAGGGAATTCTGTTGGATGCCAACGAGAACCCCTTTCCCCGGGCGCGGGGGAATCTCGCTCTGAACCGCTATCCGGACCCCTGCCAGAAGGAGCTGCGAAAAGCTCTGGCCGAGTACACTGAAACTCCCGCCGAATGCCTGCTGGCCGGGACCGGTTCGGATGAAGCGCTGGACTGGATTCTGAAGGTGTTCTGCAATCCCGGAACGGATCGGATCGCAATCGTCGAACCGACGTACGGCATGTACCGCGTGACAGCCGAGATCTTTGATGTTCGGGTCCAGGAATTCCTGCTGAATGACGATTTTGATTTCGACGTTGAGGACTTCCTGAGTCGGGTGGAGAAGGATGTCAAGATTCTGTTTCTCTGTTCGCCAAACAACCCGACCGGAAATCTGCTGAGCCGATCAGCCGTCGAGACGGCATTGCAGGAATGGAACGGCCTCGTGGTCCTGGACGAGGCGTACATCGAGTTCTCCCGAAGCGAGTCCCTGTCGCCTCTGATCTCGCACCATCCCCGCCTGGTCGTCTTGCGCACCTTTTCCAAAGCGCTGGGAAGAGCTGGAGCCCGCCTGGGGTATGTGACTGCCCAGCCGGAGATCATTCGACTGTTCATGAAAGTCAAAGCGCCCTACAACCTCAGTCTTGCCTCCCAGGCGGAAGGGTTGCAGGCCCTGCAGGAAACGGATCGAACCAGACGGGAGATTCGAGAGCTGGTGGCGGAGCGGGAGCGGCTGAGCGCCGAGCTGAGCTCCATCCGGGGAGTGGCGCGCGTGTATCCCAGCCAGGCCAATTTCATTCTCTTTTCCTGCGTCGCGGCCCCCAGGGCGTGCCGGCAATTGGCGCAAATGGGAATTATCGTCCGAGACCGAAGCTCTCTTCCTCGATTGAAAAACTGCTTGAGAGTATCGGTTGGAACTCATGAAGAAAACAGTATTTTTATTGATGCACTGAAAGGAATTTTGGATGGCGAAGGAGCGAACGGCTGAAGTCCAAAGGCAGACGAACGAGACGTCGATACGGGTGCGGATCGGACTGGACGGCAGCGGGAAGAGCAAGATCTCGACGGGCGTCGGCTTTCTCGACCACATGCTGGAGCTCTGGAGCCACCACTCCAGAATCGATCTGGAGGTTCAGGCCGAAGGGGATCTGCGGGTCGACGAGCACCACGTGGTCGAAGATGTGGCAATTGCGCTTGGGAGGGCCTTTTTGGAGGCCTCGGGAGATCGCAAGGGAGTGCGGCGCTATGGGTTTTTCGTCCTCCCCATGGACGAGGTCCTGGCTCTGGCGGCGGTCGATTTGAGCGGACGCTTCGCATTTGTCACAAACTACTCCCCCGAACGCGAGAAGGTGGGGGACCTGTCGACGGAAATGGTGACGCACTTTTTCCGATCTCTCGCGTGCGAAGCGCGGATCAGCCTTCACCTGCGCATCCTGGAGGCGGGATCCAACGAACATCACCGAGTCGAAGCGATTTTCAAGTCGAGCGCGCGCGCCATTCGATCCGCGGCATCATTGGAGGCGGGATTCGAGTCTGAAGTTCCCTCGACCAAAGGCGTCTTGTAAGACATGGTCACAGTGATCGATTATCGGGCGGGAAACCTTTACAACGTGGGACACGCGCTCAAGTTTCTGGGCGTTCGCCATCGGTTCTCAAAAGATCCCGAAGAAGTCAGCAGCGCCGACATGGTGATTCTCCCGGGCGTGGGGGCTGCCGGGCCGGCGATCGAGTCGCTGCGGGAGCGGGGACTGGCGGATGTTCTGAAGTCCTTGACCGTTCCTTTTCTGGGGATCTGCCTGGGGATGCAGTTGCTCTTTGAGATTTCCGACGAAGAGGAAACGGAATGTCTGGGCGTCCTTCCGGGCTCGGTCCGGCGCTTTTCGGGCTTCGGCCTGAAGGTGCCCCACATCGGCTGGAACCAGGTCGCGATCGAACAGGATCGGAGCTGTCCGCTCTTTGAGGGAATCGCAAGCGGCAGTCACTTTTATTTTGTGCACAGCTACTATGTTCCATGCAGCAAGGCGCTGACGACGGCGCAGACCGATTATGGGATCGGTTTTTCGGCAGCTGTCCGAAAGAACAACTATTTCGGAGTGCAGTTTCATCCGGAGCGATCGGGAGACCTGGGCTTGCGGCTGCTGAAGAATTTCGTGGGGATTCGTCATGCTGATCGTCCCGGCAATTGATCTGATCGACGGAGAGTGCGTGCGACTGCACCAGGGAAGATTCAACGAAAAGATCGTCTATCCTGTCGACCCGGTGGCTCAGGCCGTCGCCTTTCGAGAGGCGGGTTTTTCCCGCATCCACGTTGTGGATCTTTCGGCCGCCAGGTCTGGCCGGCGGGGGCCGGAGGCTCGTCAAACGATTCCAGCCATCGCCAAACTCGGCGTGCCCGTACAGATCGGGGGCGGAATCCGAGGCGCAGCGGATGTGGAAGAACTGATCGAGATGGGGGTCGCCTACCTGATCGTGGGGACGGCGGCTGTCGAGCAGCCTGAGGTCGTAACCGGTTGGATCTCCCGTTGGGGGTCCGAACGCTGGATCGTCAGTCTGGACCTGCAGCGCGGGGAACTGCGGACGCGGGGATGGCTGAAAAAGGGGGAGGTTTCGCTGGATCGGATTGCGCAACGGCTGAGCGAATGGGGAATCGCCCAGGTGATTTGCACCGATGTCGAGAGGGACGGGACAATGACGCAGCCGAATTATGACTCGTTCCGGAGTCTGAGGCGGATGCTGCCGGAATCGATCCGGATTCTGGCTGCCGGCGGCGTCGCCGAACCGGAACACGTCGCGCAACTGCGCGAGGCGGGCGCTTCCGGGGCGATTGTGGGGAGGGCGCTGTACGAAGGGATGAGCGCCTGGAGCCAATTCCTGCAGGCGGGGAAGGCGTGAGCGCGATGTTGGCCAAGCGAATCATCCCGTGTCTGGACGTGGCCGACGGGCGTGTCGTCAAGGGGGTGCACTTCGTTGATTTGCGGGACGCGGGAGACCCCGTGGAGCTGGGAAGGCGCTATTATCTGGAGGGTGCCGACGAGCTGGTCTTTCTGGACATCACGGCTACGGTGGAAAAGCGGGAGACGGTCCTGAAATGGGTGCGGCGCGTTGCCGATTCGATCTTCATTCCGTTTACGGTGGGCGGCGGGATCCGCGATGTCGAGGGCATTCGGGAGCTGCTGCGAGCCGGCGCCGACAAGGTGTCGATCAACAGCGCGGCCGCGCGCAATCCGTCGCTGATTCAAGAAGCCGCCCGCGCCTTCGGTTCGCAGTGCATCGTGCTTGCCGTCGACGCCAAGAGGTCCGGCGAGGGCTGGAAGGTCTTCGTCGGCGGCGGCCGCTATGAAACGGACCTGGATGCGGTCGAGTGGATTCAGAAAGGCGCAAAGCTGGGCGCCGGGGAGATCCTATTGACCTCGATGGATCGGGACGGAACGCAGGACGGATACGATCTGGAGCTGCTTTCGACCGTCGCAGAGCGGGTCGAAATCCCCGTCATCGCCTCGGGCGGAGCGGGTAGAATGGAGCACCTGCTGGACGGGTTTCGCATCGGCAAGGCCGATGCGGTCCTGGCCGCAACGATCTTTCACTTCGGACGCCACTCCATCGGTGAAGTGAAGGAATTTCTGCTGCGACATGACATTCCAATAAGGCCGGTTGATGAACTTTGAACCTTCCGATCTGAACTGGGAAAAGGGGAGCGGACTGATTCCCGCCATCGTTCAGCACGCCGAGACCGGGAGCGTGCTCATGCTCGGCTATATGAACCGGAGAGCGCTGGAAAAAACCGTGGAGAGCCGCCAGGTGACCTTTTGGAGCCGCAGCCGCCGCTGCCTCTGGACAAAGGGGGAGACTTCCGGGGCGTTTCTGCGCATGGTGGAAATTCAGACGGATTGCGACAGCGACGCTCTGCTGGTTCTGGCGCTGCCCCTCGGTCCGACTTGCCATCGAGGAACGGACAGCTGCTTCCCGCTCGCAGATCCCTCTCCCTTCGAATTTTTATTCGCCCTGCAGCGATTGATTCGAAAACGAAAAAAGGAACTGCCGGAAGGCTCTTACACAACCGAACTCTTTCAGAAGGGTGAGCTGCAAATCGCAAAGAAATTAGGCGAGGAAGCGGTGGAATTGCTTCTTTCGCCCGGACAGGGAAGGCAGCGAACGGTCGAAGAGGGCGCGGACCTGCTGTACCACCTGCTGGTATTCCTGGAGCAGCAGAGCATCGACTTCGCCGAGCTTATTCGAGAGCTGCTTGAAAGACGCCGGCCGGAATAGGGGCAGGGCTAGGCCGCCGGGAGGCTTTCCCCTTGGGAAAAGCGCCTGCCGGTGCGGAAAGCCACTACGAAGGGGTCCTGTGAGGCGGCGAAATCCGGAACCGAGCCTTCAAAGCGGATGTAGCCGTCCTTGAGCAGGATGATCCGGTCGGAAACGATTTCAAGGCATTTCAGGTCATGGGTGACGACGACGGAAGTCAGATGCTCCGTGTGGTCCAGCTTTCGGATCAGTCGACTGAGCGATTTGCCGATGATTGGATCGACCCCGGTGGTCGGTTCATCATAGAGAATGACTTCGGGATTGTTCGCGATGGCGCGAGCGATGGCGACCTGTTTCTTGGCGCCTGCGCTCAACTCGTCGAAGCTCAGATGGCCGAGTCCCTCCAGCTCGACGGCGTGCAGCAGGTAGTCGACGCGTTCCTGCACCGCTTTCTCGTCGGTGATGCCCTGTTCACGAAGGGGGTAGGCGATGTTTTCCCGCACATTGAGAAAATCGAAGAACGCGCCTCCCTGGAATACGTAGGAAACACGCTTGCGAAACTCCAGCAGTTCTCCCTCTTTCAACTGAGTCGTTTCTCTTCCCTTAAAAAGGATCATGCCCGAATCGGGACGCAGAAATCCGGCGATCAGCTTCAGCAGCACGCTCTTGCCCGTCCCGCTTTGTCCGAGCACGCCGATGGTTTCCCCGCGTTCGATTGAAAGACTGATCCCCTTGAGGACCGGGCGGTCGAAGGCCTTCTTCACGTGGATGACTTCCACCAGGTAGCGTCCCTCC
>DATKAT010000270.1:0-6460 GCA_035514675.1 Acidobacteriota bacterium
AAACCGATAACCTGAACGACAGGAGGTAATTGAATGCAGTTGGACGCGGTCGCAGGAGATACCCTTTATCCGAAAGGGAAAAGTTATGATCCGGCGTCGAGAAAACTCGCCCTAGGCATTCTGCTCCAAGCTTTCCGAGATATCATTTCACCCAGAAGGTCGACCTGGAAGAAGGGAGAGGACTGGAAGGCGGATGCTCTCGAGTGGTTCGGATCGAATGAGAATCACCCGGGCAGCTTCAATTGGGTCTGCCATCATTTGCACATCTGCCCCGAGCGTCTGAGAACCTGGCTGCATTGTTATTTAAACAGCGATGCCAAGGAAAAAAAGCGCCTGGCGAAAAAACTGGTGCGTTTCCAGATTCCGCGTTCCGCCTGATCCAAACAGGGTGTTTTCTATAAAAGGCCGCCTCCGGACGAGGCGGCCTTTTTTTGAGTCTCGTCAGAAAATTGCCCGGTGGCGCCGGCTTCCAGCCGGCGATTTGGGAAAATGACTGGCAGGGATGCCGCTCCCAGTGCGCCGAACCGCTCAACCGGCTGCGAGCCGTCGAACCAACCCAACCGCCTGTTGAACGAAATCAGGATCCTCCCATTGAAGCATCCCGCGAATCCAGCCTTCTGAATCCACCGCCAGAAAGTGAGTGCCGTGAATGATCTGGTCCGATGACGGCTCCATTGCGTGGCTGACCAGAAATCCGCGCTGAAGGATTTCGGCGATTTCTTTCTCGGTACCTCTGAGAAAGTACCACGTGTTCAGATCCGCGCCCCATTGTCGGGCGTATTCCGCCATTCTTTCGGAGGTGTCGTATCCCGGGTCGACGGTGATCGAGACCAGTCGAACCGGCTTGGGCCCCGAGAAAAGACCCTCTTCGGAAAGCGCTTCCTGCAGTCGGGCGAAACGCTCCGTCATGAGCGGGCAGGGGCCCTGGCAGCGGGTGAAGATGAAGTTGACGATCCAGACGGTCCCTTCGAGAGAATCGCGCGTGATCTCCCGGCCGTCGACATGAACCATGGAAAACGACGGCGCACGGAAAAGCCGGGGCGGCGATGGAACGGTCGAGTCGACCGCCTGCAGGGTGCGATACAGGAAGAATCCGGAAGAAAGCAGCAGCACAAAACCCAGCAGTTGAAAGGCTCTCAAGGGCTTTACTTCCATGCCGGTTTCGAGGATAACACATGGCGCGCGGGGCGGGCCGGGTTGGGATTCCCTGGGATGAATCGCGCCTAGCCGGAAGCTCGAAATTCCATTTGCCAGGCCGAGCATTCGGCGACCCGGACGGTTGCCCTCGCGTCTTTTTTCCGCCGGGTCGTTGAAATTTGACGTCCGCCGCGACAAAATCATCGAAAATGTGTCTGAGGTCCAATTACACGAAACGCAACTTCTTTTGGGGGGAGGATGAACGGAATGAAGTTGAACCGTAGGCAGTTTCTAAGCAAGAGCGGTCTGGGTCTGGTGAGCGCGGCTTTGCTGGCGAGTCGATGCGGTCCGGCGCCGGAGCAAGTCGTGGCGCCCGATCCGGCGCTCGACTTTGGGCCCTTTCGAATGGGCTTTCAAAGCTACTCGCTGAGGCATTTCCAGGAATTGGACGACTTGGTCAGGGAAGCCGGAAGACTGGGAGTCCCTTATGTGGAGCTGTACCGCGAGCACCTTTCGGTCGACGCTCCGCCGGAGACGATCCGCGGAGTCCAGGAGGCGCTGACCGGCGTCGGGATCACCGTCAACGCATACGGAGTCGAAAGGTTTTCGGACGATCACGAGCGAAACGAAAGCATCTTTCGCTTCGGGCAGCAGTTGGGCGTCATGAATCTGAGCGCGGCGCCGACGCCGGACGCCTTTGAAAGCCTGGAAGAACTGGTGGCCCGGTACGATATTCGCATCGCCATCCACAACCATGGTCCGGAAGATGAGTTGTGGCAGATGCCGCAGTCGATTCTGGAGGCCGTGGACGGGCGGGACGCCCGAATCGGGGCTTGCGTCGATACGGGCCACTATCTTCGATCCGGAGTCTCGCCGGTAGAGGCCATCCGGATGCTGGGCCAACGGGTGCTGGGCGTTCATTTCAAGGACTATGACGAAGATCTGAACGAGGTCGTTCCGGGAGACGGACAGCTGGACGTAGCCGCTTCTCTCGAAGCGCTGCGGGACGTTGGTTTCAACGGGCCTCTGTCACTTGAATACGAGGAGCACCCCGAAGACCCCGTCCCTCACATGAAGGCGGCGTTGGAGAGAATTTCCGCCGTTCTGAAACAATGGAAGGGAGCGGCTGCGTGATGAGAGTCAGCGCTCGCTTCAGCCTACTGGCCCTGCTGATGGCCTTCGGCTTCCCCTTCTTTCTGCAGGGCGGGCAGGAGGAAGAAAAGGAGGAACCCGCCCAGGAATCCAAGTGGGACGTCAACGATCCTCCGGGACCCCGCCGCGAAGTGCCGATCGACGTTACCGAAGGGACTTGGATGAGCCTGGACGTCAGCCCCGACGGAAAAGAGATCGCGTTCGACCTCTTGGGAAATCTTTACCTTCTTCCGATCGAGGGGGGCGAAGCTCGCGAACTGACCCGCGGAATCGCCTGGGACATGCAGCCGAGATTCAGTCCCGACGGGACTCGAATCGCATTTACCAGCGACCGGGGCGGCGGCGACAACATCTGGTTGGTCGATCGCGACGGGTCCAACCCGCGCCAGGTGACGAAGGAGAGCTTTCGTCTGCTGAACAGTCCCGCTTGGGCTCCGGACGGCGACTTCATCGCCGCTCGCAAGCACTTCACCTCCCGACGTTCGCTTGGCGCCGGAGAAATCTGGCTCTATCACGCATCCGGCGGCGAAGGCCTGAAGATGACGAAACGTCCCAACGATCAAAAGGACGTCGGCGAACCCGTCTTTTCTCCAGACGGTCGCTACATCTACTTCAGCCAGGACGTGACGCCGGGCAATGTGTTCGAGTACAACAAGGACCCAAACACGCAGATTTATGCGATCCGACGCCTGGATCGGGAAACGGGAAAGCTGCAGAATTACATCACCGGGCCGGGCGGAGCCGTCCGGCCCACGCCGTCTCCGGACGGATCCAGGATCGCGTTCGTTCGACGTGTCCGCTACCAGACGGCCGTGTTTATCCACGACGTCGATTCGGGCGCCGAATGGCCCATTTATAGAGGGCTCGACCGCGACTTGCAGGAGACCTGGGCCATCCACGGCGTCTATCCCTCGATGTCCTGGACTCCCGACAGTCGTGATCTGATCTTCTGGTCCGAGGGAAAGATCAAGCGGATTCAGGTGGAAACCGGTGACGTGCGAGAAATACCGTTTCGCGTCCAAAGCGCCCGCGAGGTCTTCGACGCGGTCCGATTTCCGGTCGAGGTCGCTCCCGAGAGCTTCGATGTGCGCATGCTGCGCTGGGTACAGGTGGCGCCGGACCAGGATCGCGTCGTCTTTCAGGCTCTGGGGCATCTGTATGCCAGAGACCTTCCGGAAGGCGAACCTCGTCGACTGACCGTTCAGAACGACCATTTCGAACACTACCCGGCGATTTCGAGAGACGGGCGGAAGGTTGCATACGTCGCCTGGAACGATCGGGATCTGGGTTCCGTCCGGGTGCTTGACCTGGAAACCGGAGAGTCGCAACAGGTGACTTCGGAGCCGGGTCATTACGTCGAGCCGGCGTTTTCCCCCGACGGAAATCGCATCTATTACCGAAAGACTTCGGGAAGCCAGTTGACCTCTCCGTTGTGGGCCAAGGAAACGGGGATTTATCGTGTTCCGGCCCAAGGGGGCGAATCCACGAAGCTGACCGATGAAGGGATCCGCCCTTTTTTCGGGTCCGATCCCGACCGTCTGTTCCTGATGCGCATCGATTCCGACGGGAACCGCAAGCTGGTGAGCGTGGACGCTGAAAGCGGAGACGACGAAAGGACGCTGTACGGGAGTGAAAACGCTACCGAGTTCAAGGTCTCCCCGGATGGGAAGTGGCTGGCCTTTACGGAACGCTTCAACGCCTTCATCACTCCCTTCGTGCAGACCGGTTCGGAGATCCCGCTGGGCCCCAAGACCCGCACCGTCCCAGTGCGTCAAGTTTCACGGGACGCCGGTGAATACCTGCACTGGTCCGGCGACAGCCAAAAGCTCTTCTGGAGCCTCGGGTCCCAGCTGTTCGAACGGGATCTGACCGAAGCCTTCTCATTTCTCCCCGACGCGCCGGATGAGCTCCCGGATCCGCCCGCAGAAGGAAAGGAGATCGGATTTCAAGCGGAAAGCGACGTCCCGGAAGGGCGGGTGGCGCTGGTCGGCGCCCGGATCATTACGATGCTCGGCGATGAGGTCATTGAAAATGGAACGGTTCTGGTGCATGGGAACCGCATCGAGGCGGTGGGACCGGTTTCCGAGGTCGAGGTTCCGGCGGACGCCCATCGCGTCAGCGTCGAAGGAGCCACCATCATTCCGGGCCTGATCGACGCGCATGCCCACGGCCCGCAAGGGGTCAACGAAATCGTGCCGCAACAGAACTGGGGGCAGTATTCCCTCCTTTCATTCGGCGTAACCACCACTCACGACCCCTCCAACAACACGAGCACGATCTTCGCGGCGGCGGAAATGGCCCGCAGCGGCATGATCACGGCGCCTCGAATCTTCTCCACCGGCACCATCCTGTACGGCGCAGCCGGTTCCTTCAAGGCGGAGATCGACAGCTTGGAGGACGCCCGCTCGCATCTGCGCCGGATGAAGGCGGCCGGCGCTTTCAGCGTCAAGAGCTACAACCAGCCCAGACGCGATCAGAGACAGCAGGTCATCGCGGCCGCCCGAGAGCTGGAGATGATGGTCTTTCCGGAGGGAGGCTCCCTGTTTCAGCACAACATGACGATGGTCGTCGACGGCCACACCGGCATCGAACACGCAATCCCTGTGGCCCGGATGTACGACGACGCGCTCGATCTCTGGGCTTCCAGCAAAACCGGCTACACTCCCACCCTGGTGGTCGCTTATGGCGGCCTGTGGGGTGAGAACTACTGGTATCAGAAGTCTGACGTCTGGGAGCACGAGCGATTGATGACTTTTGTCCCCAGGGAAGTCGTCGATCCCCGCGCTCGGCGCAGAGTCAAGGTCCCGGAAGACGAATTCAACCACATCTCGACGGCGCGGGGGGCCAGTCAGCTTGTCGACCGCGGAGTCACCGTTCAGATCGGAGCTCATGGGCAGCGCGAAGGCCTGGCGCCTCATTGGGAGCTCTGGATGTTCGTTCAGGGAGGGATGACCCCTTTGGAGGCCCTTCGTTCGGCCACCTTGCACGGCGCCGTCTATCTGGGCATGGACGCCGACCTGGGTTCGCTGGAACCGGGAAAGCTGGCCGATCTTGCGGTGCTGGACGGCAACCCCCTGGAGGACATTCAAAACTCGGAAAAGGTGAGCTACACGATGATCAACGGACGCTTGTTCGAGGCGGCCACCATGAACGAGATTGGCAATCATCCGCGAGCCCGAAGCCCGTTTCATTTCGAGAAGGAAAAATCGGGACTTGCCGACATTCAGACCGGAGAAATGCGGTGAAAGGCAGGGAAGGGGCCTGCCGGAGCTTGGCGCGCTTTTCTCACACTTATTCCGCTGCGACCGCTCGAGGCCTCCATTGTCGCCTCCGAGCGCCCTCTTTCCGCTGAACGCTGATGCAGTCGCTGGACGTCGTTCTTCTGGGGCCGGGCGGAGTCGGCCGGATCCTTTTGGAACAGATCCTGGAAAGCCGCGTCCCGCATCGGGAGACCTACGGCCTGCGCCTGCGGATCGTAGCGGTCGTCGACTCCTCGGCGGCCGTTGCGGGTCGCGAGGGGTTCGAGGATGCCCTGGTTCGCAGCGTCATCGACTGGAAGCGGTCGAGGAAGCCATTAAGCGAATTCGCCGGGGCCATGAAATCGAGCTCGGATGAAATTCTTCGTCTGCTGGCGCCCGGGGCGATCGTGATCGATTGCACCGCCTCCGAAGATACGAGTCCGCTATTGATTCGAGCTCTTGAACGGGGGGCCAAGATCGTTCTGGCCAACAAGAAGCCCTTAACGCAGGACTTTGAAACCTATCGCCGATTGACCGCTTCCCCGGCCGCCTGTCGTTGGGAGACTACCGCTGCCGCCGGATTGCCCCTGCTGGCGACTCTGGCCCGCCTCAAGGCGGGCAATGACCCGGTGACTCGGATCGCCGGAACCTTCAGCGGAACCATGAACTTCCTGATGACGGCCTTGCAGGCGGGCCGCCCCTTCAGTGAGGCCGTACGCGGGGCGGTGCGCCAGGGCCTATCGGAGCCGGATCCCAGAGAAGACCTGGCGGGCCGCGACCTGGCACGCAAAACGCTGATTCTGGCCCGCGGAATCGGATTCGAGACGGACTTGACCGACGTGGAGGTGGAGGGCATGGTCCCGGACCGGCTGGCGCGCGTCTCGGTGGACGAATTCCTGCAGCAGGCCTCAACGCTCGATGCTGATGTGGCG
>DATKAT010000271.1:0-4241 GCA_035514675.1 Acidobacteriota bacterium
ACGGTTCGGCGTTTATTTCCTGGATGGAGATTGCCGATGACGCGACTTGGATCCTTGCGAGACGGGTGGAATCGAACGGCCTGCTTGGCCAGCCTCTGCTGGTCGCCGATTCGACCCAGCGTCGCAGCAGCGGCTTTCCGCAAATGACCCGATTCGGCGATGACCTGATTATTGCCTGGACTGAAATTGGAGAGGCCTCCCGCGTGCAGACGGTCCGTCTGAAATGGAAAGCGACTCGCTAGCCCGCAGTTCGGCCGCCTGAAAGAACTTCGCGCTCTGAGCCGGGCCGGCCGTCCCCAAGCGGCGGCATTCGCAGCTCGCGACGATTATTCGGAATTCGCCTTCCACAGGTCGGGCGTGGCCAATTCGACGCTGTTTCCGGCCGGATCGCGAAAGTAAAGGGATCTTCCGCCGCCCGGCCACACCAATTCCTTCTCGACCGCAACTTGATGGGAAGACAGCCTGCGACGCCACGATTCCAATTGATCTTTGGCCACAACGAAGGCCACGTGTCCGGGTCCGTCGGACCCGTGCGCGGGGACGTCCCAGTGCGACAGGCGACTGCGTTCAGGATGAAACACCAGAAACATTCCTTTGCCGCAGCGAAAGAAAACGAAGCGTCCGCTCTGGCGGGAGTGCACTTCCAGACCCAGGATGTCGCGGTAAAAACGTTCGGCCGCCTCCAGATCCGTGGAGTAAAGGCAGGTTTCGAGCACCGGCCCGACCTTCATCCTTCCGCCCCCCGCCCCGCCGGAATCTCCCGCAATTCGAATTCTTTCTGACAGCACCAACAGGGGCCGCCTCCGTATGCCGTGATATTGCAGACTTCGCAGAAGTAATGAATATCGTAAAGCTTCCCCTCTCGGATGGAGTGGACCTTTACGATCTCGATCCTGTTCTCGTCCCGCAGCCAGGCCGTCACGAACAGCTTTCGCTCCCGCACGCGCGGGTCGTGGAACATTGCGGTCTTGGGATCGGAATCAACGAACCGGTACCGCGTTCCGTCGTCGGAAAGAAAAACGAACCGCACCGGATTCGGGCCGCATTCGATCTGCGATCGGGAATCGTCGGCGCACTCCACTCGGCCTTGCAAACCGAGCTGCTCCGGGTTCTCCGAGCGAACCGGGGCATTGGCAGCAAGGATCAGCAGCATGAACTTGACGATCGACCCAAGCCCGGATTTTGCACGCGGGTGCGTCGCAGTAGAACCTAGCCCGCATTTCTCACACGGCTCCGTCGCGAGGCGGCGGAGAGCGGCATGGATGCAAGGCGCGCGACGACGGCCCGCGCAGTCGTACTCGTGCAGTACGTCGAGCAGGCCGAGGAGCGGCAACGCAGCAGACGCGCCGCTATCCGACGCCGTAGCAGGAGGCGTGTGAGAAATGCGGGCCAGGTGCAAAATTCGGGCTAGGCGCTTCATCTGCGATCAGTGTAGCGGGATTCGGTCCGGCGGCTCAAATACGCGCACGTTCTAAAAGGGGGTTCACCCATCCCGCCTCAGGAACTCGAAGAGCGGCTCGGCCGGCTCCAGGCTTTCCAGCGTCAGGGCCGGCCTGCAGGCGGTCAACTGACGAAAGCCGTAGCTTCCTGTGGCCACCGCCACGGTCCGAGCCCCTACGGCTCGCCCGCTTTCAACGTCGCGCGGCGTGTCCCCGATGACGAAAATTCGAGAGAGCCCCTGATCGCCCGCCAACTCCTTGCCCCTCTCGATGCCCGTCTTCAGGATCTCTGTTCGATCTTCGGCGTCCGAGCCGTAGCCGCCGGTCACAAAAAAATCGGCCAGCCCGGCTGCCGAAAGCTTTCGTTTGGCCCCCTCTTCAATGTTTCCCGTGCCGATACCGACAAGAAAATCTGCCGAACCGGACAGTTCGGTCAGGACGCTGACGACGCCCGGCAGCACGTTCACAGTGGATCCTTGCGGTGGCCTGGCCAGCTCCTTGTCTAGAAACTCCAGATAAAAGTTGAAGACCGATTCTTCGGCGCAGCCATCGATCGCCATTTCGATGTCGAACCGCGCGAGCGCCTCCCGAAGAATTGCCAAATCCGTTTTACCGTCCGGACGGATCCCGTGCAGGCCGTTTTCAATTCCGTACGCCTGCCGAACCGCCCGGTCCAACGCTCGGTGGCCCGCCCCGTGCGCCCTCAGTAGCGTTCCGTCGATATCAAAGAGTATGAGGTTCATTTTTTTGGTGCTGGGTGCTAGGTGCTTGGTGCTGGGTGCTTCGTGCTAAGTGCTAGGTGCTGGGTGCTTCGTCTTGGTTCTTGTCCAGTCGTCTTGCCTTTCGTTTTCCAGCTTCTGTTCCGCCCGTGAGCTTGCTCGATGGCCTGCCCATGACATCTCCTCCAGCATGCTTTCCGGAGACCTTGCCGCCAGTCGACTTCGTCTACTTCCGCCGATGTCTCCGGAACTGTCTATCACCCTATCAGGTGTCCAGCCTTTTGAGGGGCCCACTATAGACCCAGCACCAAGCACTCAGCACTCAGCACCCAGCACCAAGACTCTACTTCCCGTACAGCAGATAGCAGGACCGACAAGCCTCCGGAAAGCGTTTCCGCTCGAAGCCCCGTCGGAATTCCACAAAAGGGAGGCTCAGCCAGACATCTTCGAAGGACTGGCTGCGAATATCTCCAAAGAAGAGGGACGAGGGGGGATGAAACTCCCCCTCGAAAAACCGACTGACGTGATGTCCGAAATGGCAACACGGCGCCACGCGACCTTCGTAAGAGAAGTAGGCGGAGTGCAGCGGAGTCGCCAGACAGTGGCGGGGCTCCTTTCGGCTGCTCAACGGGGCTTCCGAGTGCATCCAGAATCGGAGGCCTTCTCGGTCCGCCTCCCGCCGGAGCTTCTCGATGCGGTCTTCCAGCCGGCTCAAAGCGCCGCCGTTTTCCTGAAGCGGGCGCAGGCGGTACTTGAGAAAACTCTGACGCCAGTCCCCAGCATTGGAAATGACGTTCAACTGCTTCAGATGGAGCGTACGGGCCCCGACCCCCTTCATCCAAGGGACGATGCGTTCCAGATCCCCGGCATTTCCTTCCTGAATGGTGAAGGCGATCCCGAAATCCAGAGAGCTTCCCGTTCGCTCGATCCAGCCGGCCAGATTCTTCAGATTGGAGGTCAATTTGTCAAAGCTGGCGCCAATGCGTATCGGATCGTAAGTTTCCGGCCGCATCCCGTCCACCGAAACAACCAAGCGGGTCAACCCGGCTTCCAGCAGACGCTGGATGTTCCGTTCGTTTAGGGCGGTTCCGTTGCTGGTCATCGTGGTCAGGCACCCTTTATCCCGCGCCATTTGAACCATTTCGTAGATTCTGCGATGCATCAGCGGCTCGCCCCAACCGGTGAAATCCACGGTGTGGGCGTAGTCCATTGCGGCATGGATTCGATCGTAGGTCTCCTCTGTCATGTCCAAGTGCGGATCCTCGCTGGAAAAGCGAGGACACATGGGACATTCCAGATTGCACCGGAACGTCGGTTCCAGGTTAAAGGAAAGGGACCGTTGGGCGATCACAAGCTAGAACCAGACGGAGACCAGGTTGGAGTCTTCGCTCTTCCCCACCTCGTTAAAAGCGCGAACCTTGTATGTGAAGGCGCCCGTGACGTATCTTCCCACTTTGTCCCGGTATTCGGTGGTGTTGGCGCCGACGATTCCGACGACCCGAAATTCACCCTGATTGTCCGAGCGAAGGATTTCAAATCCGAGTTCGCTTTCGGACTGGTCCCGCCACCTCAAGGCGGCGATGGCCGAAGCGCCCTCAAACTCGGCGCTCGCTTCGAGTTGGAAAGGAGCTTCCGGGACTTCCTGATTTTCAGCGGTCGCTGCTGCGGCTGTCAAAAAACAGCCGATCGCCGCGACTTTTAGCAAATTCTTCATGCAAACACTCTGTCCCTTCTCCCCCTGGTTACATTAAAGATTGAAAACAGCCAATGGGGTTGCAAAGGCCCTTTGCGGACATCCTCAATCTGGCCGGCGCCGCTTTCAGGAGTCCGCAGGCAGCTCGGATGACTCCAATCGCCTGCCCATCCGCTGCAGCTCCTCTTCCGAAAGCGCCTCCTGCAGAGCTTCAAACAGGAATTGCTCCTCCAGCCGGATATGGCCTTTCAGCACTTTTCCGAATTCCTGCAGCAAGCTTCGATTCGAGGGCTGCTCGCTGACCTGACGCGCCAAATCCCGCATCCGGCGATGCTCCTCGACCAGGCGTTCCACCAGCTCCCGGCCTTCGGCATCGAGTCTTTCCCGAGC
>DATKAT010000272.1:0-11104 GCA_035514675.1 Acidobacteriota bacterium
GGAACTGGGAATCCCGCCCGACCAATCCTTTCAGGCTCACGATCTTCTTTCGGATGCGCGCTACATCTGGCACGGGCCGGACAATTACGTTCAGCTGAATCCGCACGTCATCCCGGCTCACGTATTTCGCATTCGAAGAAAAACCCGGACGGAGCACGATTTCGAGTACTACCTGTGAGATGTTGAACGGGTGCGAAGGGGAACTCGGAGGCCGGATGCAGGGCGGTTGTCGCCCCATGAAGTTGAGAATGTCCGCCCCGGATCAGTACCGCAGGCCATTCTTGGACAGGGCCGAAGCTGAAAGCCGAAGAACCGATGAAACGACTGAATGTCCAGCAAACAACCCTGGAAGACGATCCTCTCTGGTACAAAAGCGCGATCATCTATGAACTGCATGTGCGCTCATTTTTTGACAGCAATCGAGATGGAATCGGCGACTTTCAGGGCCTGACTCAAAAGCTGGATTATCTGCAGGAGCTCGGCGTAACGGCGCTTTGGCTTCTGCCGTTCTACCCGTCGCCATGGCGGGATGACGGATACGACATTGCGGATTATCGAAGCATTCATCCCGCATACGGGTCTCTGAACGATTTCCGGAAGTTTCTGAAAGAGGCGCGGGGGCGCGGCCTGCGAGTCGTTACGGAACTGGTGATCAACCACACTTCGGATCAGCATCCGTGGTTTCAGAAGGCCCGGAGATCTCCGCCGGACAGTCCGGCTCGAAACTTCTATGTCTGGAGCGATACGCCGGACCGGTATGGGGACACGCGCATCATCTTCCAGGATTTCGAGCATTCCAACTGGGCCTGGGATCCGACGGCCAGGCAGTATTACTGGCATCGTTTCTATTCCCACCAGCCGGACCTGAATTTTGACAATCCGGCCGTCCACCGGGCGATTTTTCAAGTTGTGGACTATTGGCTCAAGATGGGCGTCGACGGAATGCGGCTGGATGCCGTCCCCTATCTGTTCGAGCGAGAGGGGACGAACTGCGAGAACCTGCCTGAGACCCACGAATTCCTCAAGACGCTGCGCAGTCACGTCGACAGTCGCTTTCAGAATCGGCTGCTGCTGTCGGAGGCCAACCAATGGCCGGAGGACGCGGTGTCTTATTTCGGGGACGGCGACGAATCGCACATGAACTTTCACTTTCCGCTGATGCCGCGGCTCTTCATGTCGATCCGCCTGGAGGACCGGTTCCCGATTATCGACATCCTGGAGCAAACCCCCGAGATTCCGGAGGTCTGCCAGTGGGCGCTGTTTTTGCGCAATCATGACGAGTTGACGTTGGAGATGGTCACCGAAGAAGAGCGCGACTACATGTATCGGGTGTACGCGGGCGACCTGAAAGCCCGCATCAATCTGGGGATTCGGCGACGGCTCGCTCCGCTGCTGGGCAACAACCGCCGCAAGATCGAGCTGATGAACGGTCTCCTCTTTTCTCTTCCCGGTACGCCGGTTCTCTATTACGGCGATGAAATCGGGATGGGGGACAACATCTACTTGGGAGACCGCAACGGCGTCCGCACGCCCATGCAGTGGTCCGGGGACCGCAACGCAGGGTTCTCGCGAGCCAATCCCCAGCAGCTTTTTCTGCCCGCCATCATCGATCCCGAGTACCACTACGAATCGATCAACGTGGAAACTCAGGCAAACAATCCCAGCTCGCTGTTGTGGTGGATGAAGCGTCTCATGCACATGCGGAAACGCCTGAAAGCGTTCGGCCACGGATCGCTTGAGTTTCTCCATCCCGACAATCGCAAGGTTCTGGCTTATATTCGCGAGCACGAAGACCAATCGATTCTGGTCGTGGCGAACCTTTCCCGTTTTGCGCAGTCCGTCGAACTCGACTTGGCTCGCTTTCGTGGCTGCGTACCGCTGGAACTCTTCGGGCGGAATCCATTTCCGGCGATCGGGGAGCTTCCCTATTTCGTCACCTTGGGCCCGCACAGCTTCTACTGGTTTCAGTTGGAACCCCGGGAGAGTCGTCAGGAGCGGGTTGAAATCAGCAGCCGATTCGCGCATCTGCCGGTCCTGCAGGTACGTTCGAATTGGCGCGAAGTGCTAAAGGGAGGAAATCTCAGGCTGCTGGAAGAGAAAATTCTGCCGGAGTTTCTTCCCGTTTGCCGCTGGTTCGGCAGCAAGGCGCGGGACGTTCGTTCCGTGCATCTAGTGGAGGCGATTGCGGTTCACGCGCGACCTGAAGCGCTTACCATTTTGGAGGTGGAGTACCTGGACGGCGATCCGGATTTCTACCTGCTACCGCTGGCCGCAGCTTCCGACGCCCGGGCCGACGAAATCCGCCGCGAATACCCGACGACGGTTCTGTGCGAATTGCGTTTCTCGTCCGATGGGAAGGCCGGAATACTGTACGACGCCATCGTCGAAAGCGAATTCTGCCGGGCGCTCTTACGAGCGGTGGTAAGAAAGGAGTCTTGGGCAGGGCCCGCGGGGAAGTTGACCGGCGTCGCAACCGGCGCCATCCATGCGCTGTTGAAAGAGGCTGAGGGGAAGCTGGCGCCAGCTGGAATCGGCGCCGAGCAGAGCAACAGCTCGGTTGTGTTCGGGCAGAAATTGATTTTGAAGATGTTTCGCCGCCTGGACCGGGGGATGAACCCCGATGTGGAGGTGGCCCTCTTCCTGAATGAGAAGGGCTTTGAAAACACTCCTGCGACGGCCGGTTATCTGCAGTACGTCGGCACCGATCAGCAGCCAGTCACCCTGGGTCACCTTCAGGAATTCATTCTGAACGAAGGAGACGCTTGGCGGTACACTCTGGACGCGCTGGCCCGTTATTACGAAAGGATTCTGGCGCAGCCGCTGGAATCCGTCACGCCCCAGCCTTCCTCAGCGACGCGGCTTCTGGAACTTGCGTCCTCGGAGATTCCCGACGACGTCTCCGTCAAGGTGGGCTCCTATCTGGAGTCGGCGCGACTGCTGGGCAAACGAACCGCGGAAATGCACCTGGCTCTGGCTTCCGATTCTGAACGGCCGGCTTTTGCTCCCGAAGCCTTCAATTCCTTTTCCAGACGGTCCCTGTACCAGTCGATGCGAAACCAGGCGGGGCAGGTTTTTCTGAGTCTGGGAGGCCGACTCGATCGGGTGCCGGAGTCGATACGGCCTCGGGCCGAGAAGGTCCTCTCGAAGCGCGACCAAGTGACGGCGGAGTTTCGGCGGATTATCGAGTCGAGAATTCAGGCGGCGCGCACCCGCTGCCACGGGGATTTCCACTTGGGTCAGGTTCTGGTTACGGGAAAGGATTTCATCATTATCGACTTTGAAGGAGAGCCGTCCCGCAGCATCAGCGAGCGAAGAATCAAACGAACACCTTTTCGAGACGTGGCCGGCATGCTCAGATCTTTTCAATATGCGGCCGACACCGCGCTGTTTCGTCAGGTTGAAAGCGGCCTGATTCCGATCCGTCGCCTCGAGCTGTTCGAACCGTGGGCCCGCTACTGGCAGCTCTGGGTTTCCGTCGCTTTCCTGAAATCCTACCTGGAAGCCGCCGAGAGCGCGCGGTTCGCTCCGGAAAATACCGAAGATCTGGCCGTATTGCTCAATGCGCTTCTCCTGGAGAAGGCCATTTACGAACTGGGCTACGAATTGAATCATCGGCCTGACTGGCTGCAAATTCCCCTGCAGGGGATCTTGAACCTGCTGGAAGAATCCTGAGAAAGTCCTCTGAATCAAAATCGATCATGCAAGAAGATTTGAATCCTCTGTTTGGACTGGCGCGCCTGTATCAAATTGAAGCCTCCTACTTTGACGGTCTTGGAGTGCATCGAACGGCCCCACCGGAGACGATTCTGGCCGTGCTGCAGTCGCTGGGCGCGCCTTTGGAAGGTCTGCCGGAGGCGACTGCCTGCCTTCGCTGGCGAAAGGATGAAATCGCCTCCCAAATGATCGAATCGGTCGCAGTCGCGTGGGATGACCGGCCGGTTCAAGTTCCGATCCGTCTTGGAACGGAAATGGGGCGAACGGAGATTCTCTGGAATCTGGAGCTGGAAGATGGCAGTTCCGCGGAAGGCGTCGTCAACGCGGCCGAGCTGCAGTTTCAGGAGGAAAATTCTCCGACGGAGATGGACCGCCGGACGATGCCGCTGACGCCGGTCGACCGGATCCCGCTGGGCTACCACCGCCTCGAGCTGCAGGCCGGAAATCGCCGAGAGTCGTCGCTGCTGATCAGCGCTCCTCGGCGCGCGTACTCGGGTGAAAGCGACAGCGGGGACCTCCGGCGCTGGGGGGTGTTTTCTCCGCTTTACGCACTGAGGACCGGCGAGAACTGGGGCGTCGGCGATTTTAGCGACCTGGAACGGCTCGTCGAGTGGACCTCGTCTCGGGGGGGAAGCTTCGTGGGAAGTCTCCCCTTTTTCGCTTCCTTTCTGGACTCCCCTTTTGACCCGAGCCCCTATGCGCCGGTCAGTCGGCTGTTCTGGAACGAAATCTTCACCAGGCCGGAGCAAGCGGATGAGTGGAGCGTCTGCGAGGAAGCGCGGCAACTGTACCAGAGCGCGAATTTTCAGGAAGAGCTGCAGCAGGCTCGTCAGGCGGAGCGCGTCGACTACAGGGGGGCGATGCGCCTGAAGCGGAAAGTGCTGGAAGTTTTGGCGAGGCGTTTTTTCGAAAGCTCTTCCGACGGAGGAGAGGAATATTCCCGGTTTCTGGCCGATCGTCCGGATGCGCGCCATTACGCCGCGTTTCGAGCAGCGGTGGAGCGGACCAGAACCACTCCAGGTCGCTGGCCCGCCCCGATGCGGGAAGGGAAGCTTGCGGTCTCCGAATACGGCGCGCCCGGGTACCAGTATCACCTGTACGCCCAGTTTCTGGCGCATCGGCAGATACGCCGTCTGAAGGCCCGCTCCGAGGAATTGGCCTGCGGACTGTATATGGATCTCCCGCTGGGCGCTCACACGGAAGGCTATGACGTTTGGGCCTTTCCGGAAGTCTTCGCCCAGGGAGTGGCGGGCGGGGCCCCTCCCGACGATTTCTTTTCTTCAGGCCAAAACTGGGGCTTTCCGCCGTTGAACCCATTGGCCAGTCGCGCGGAGGGTCATCGCTACCTCCGCCGATGCGTGGCCAATCTCATGGACCGCTCCCACCTTCTGCGCATCGACCATGTGATGAGTTTGCACCGTTTGTTCTGGATTCCGGACGGATTTCAGGCATCCCAGGGCGTCTACGTTCAATATCCATTCGAAGAGCTATACGCGGTCGTGACCCTGGAGTCGCATCGTCGACGTTGCGCCGTCGTGGGCGAAGACCTGGGAACCGTTCTCCCGATGGTTCGCGAACGCATGGAGGAGCACGGGTTGCTGCGAATGTACGTCGGTCAGTTCAAAGTCCACCCGAATGCGGAAGCCGCAACCGAACCGGCGCCGGAAGGAGTCGTGGCAGCGCTGAATACTCACGACATGCTTCCATTCGCCGCTTTCTGGAGGGGGCATGACATCGCGCTTCGCAGAGAAATGGGATTTCTAAACGATACCGAGGCGAACGCGCTGGACGAAGCGCGCAGGACGCTTTGCGGCGCGCTGATGCGTTACTTTTCAGTGGAAGGGAATCCGGATGAATCGGAGGTTCAGCTGGAGGCGCTGCGGCGCTGGCTGTTTGAGCTGGCCTCCAGTCCCTGCCGCTTTCTGATGATCAACCTGGAAGATCTCTGGTTGGAAACCAAGCCCCAGAACGTACCGGGAACCGGCGTCGAAAGTGCGAACTGGACGAGAAAGCACCGCCATTCGTTTGAGGATTTTTGCAGGGAGGGGTCGATCCTCGATACACTGGAAGAAGTCGATATCCGGAGACGTCGGAAGGAAGACGCCAATCATGAACAGTAAGAAAAGAAGCCGAGCCGGCGGCGGTTCGGTTGACGAAAAGTCGTCGATCAGCCTGCTGAGCCAGCAGGATCTGTTCCTTTTTAACGAGGGAACCCATTACCGACTGTATCAACATCTGGGCGCGCACCCGCTGGAGGCGGAGGGAGTTCGAGGTTGCTATTTCGCCGTGTGGGCTCCGGACGCCGAATCGGTGTCGGCCGTCGGAGATTTCAACGGCTGGGACCGCAGCCGCCATCCCCTGACCCCCAAAGGCAGCTCGGGCATCTGGGAAGGTTTCCTTCCTGGCGTCGAGAAAGGAAATCAGTACAAGTTTCACATCTCTTCGCGAGCGAACCCTCATCAGGTCCAGAAGGCCGACCCGTTCGCCATGCACAGCGAGTCGCCTCCTCGAACCGCCTCGGTCGTCTGGAAGCTCGACTACGAATGGAACGACGCCGAATGGATGAAGAATCGAGGGAAACGCAATGCTCTGGACGCCCCGATCTCCATTTACGAAATGCATGTCGGCTCCTGGCGCTACGCCGACGAGGGGCAGCTCCGCCCTCTCAGCTACCGGGAGATGGCGCCGCTTCTGGCCGAGCACGTGACGAATCTTGGATTTACGCACGTCGAGTTTATGCCGGTCATGGAGCATCCCTTCGGGGGTTCCTGGGGATATCAGACGACGGGCTACTTTACGCCGACGAGTCGATACGGAGCGCCGGAAGACTTCATGTATCTGATCGATTACCTGCATCAGCACGAGATCGGAGTCATCCTGGACTGGGTGCCCTCGCATTTTCCTACCGACGAGCACGGATTGGGATACTTCGACGGCACGCATCTGTACGAGCACGCCGATCCTCGACAGGGATTTCACCCCGACTGGAAGAGCTACATTTTCAATTACGGCCGAAACGAGGTGCGCAGCTTCTTGATCAGCAGCGCCATCTTCTGGCTCGAACGCTATCACATCGACGGGTTGCGCGTCGACGCCGTGGCTTCCATGCTTTATCTGGATTACTCCCGCGAAGAGGGGGATTGGATCCCGAACCCTTACGGCGGCCGTGAAAACATCGAAGCCATCCAATTTCTGCGGCAATTGAACGAAGAAATTTACGAGCAGTTTCCCGACGTCCAGACCTACGCGGAAGAGTCGACTTCCTGGCCTATGGTCTCCCGCCCCACCCATTTGGGCGGGCTGGGCTTCGGAATGAAATGGGACATGGGGTGGATGCACGACACGCTTCAATACATGTCGAGAGAGCCCGTTCACCGCAAGTTTCATCACGACAACCTGACCTTTCGCATGCTTTACGCCTTCCATGAGAACTTCGTGCTGCCGCTCTCTCACGACGAGGTTGTTTACGGCAAGGGCTCGCTCCTCCGGAAAATGCCCGGAGACGACTGGCAGAAGTTTGCCAATTTGCGCGCACTGTACGGCTACATGTACGCCCAGTGCGCCAAGAAGCTGCTTTTTATGGGCGGAGAGTTCGGCCAGTGGGACGAATGGGACCACAATCGCAGTCTGGACTGGCGTCTGACCCATTTCGACCGCCATGCTGGGCTTCAGCGGTGGGTTTCAGATCTAAACCGCTTCTATCGACAGGAACCGGCTCTGCACCGGCTTGACTTCGATCCCGCAGGTTTCGAGTGGGTGGACTGCAGCGACAGCCAGCAGAGCGTCATCAGCCTGTTGCGGAAAGGAACGGAGTCGGACGATCTGGTTTTGGCAGTCTGCAACTTCACGCCGGTTTCGAGAAACAATTACCAGATCGGAGTCCCGTCGGGAGGAGTTTGGACGGAAGCCCTCAACAGCGACTCGGTTTATTACGGCGGCAGCGGCCAGGGAAACCTGGGCGGCGTGCTGGCTTATCCCATCTCCGTTCACGGGAGGCCTTACGGATTGACGCTGACCATCCCGCCGCTGGCCGTGGTCTTCTTCAAAGGACCGTCTCGAAAGAACAGCTCCGTCAATCCGGCCCCCGAAGCCTGATCGATCCTGCCGTGCCGACTCGGCGTGGAGCGCAGCCGGGCCGCGGAAGCCCGTCGAATCATGCGCCATCGCGCAAGGACGGAGCGGGCAGTCCCGTGCGTTAAACTGATTCGCGTCCGGTCGGAAATCCAATGAATCGATTCGTTTGCATACACGGGCATTTCTACCAGCCTCCTCGGGAAAACCCCTGGCTGGAGACCGTCGAACGGCAGGAGTCGGCGCATCCGTTCCACGACTGGAACGAACGAGTCACCGCCGAATGCTACGCGCCCAATACGGCGTCGCGGTATCTGGATGACGAAGATCGGATCGTCGAAATCGCCAACAACTACAGCTGCATCAGCTTTAATTTCGGACCCACTCTTTTGGGCTGGCTGCAGCGCAAAGCGCCCTTGGTGTACGGCGCCATCCAGGAGGCCGACTGGGTCAGCCAAAAGCAGTTTTCAGGGCATGGGTCAGCTCTCTGCCAGGCTTACCATCACAGCATCCTCCCGCTGTCGAACAGTCGTGACAAGCAGACCGAAATCCTCTGGGGCATTCGCGATTTTCAGCATCGATTCAATCGGCGGGCCGAGGGGATGTGGCTTCCGGAAACCGCTGTCGACCTGGAAACGCTCGATTTGTTGAGCCAGCATGGAATAACCTTCACGATTTTGAGCCCTTTTCAGGCCCTGCGCACGCGGCGGGAAAACCAGAAGGACTGGAGCGACGCGGCGGAAGGCAGAGTCGATCCGAAGCGCCCATATCGCGTCAGCCTCCCGTCGGGCCGGGAGATCGTGGTCTTTTTTTACGACGCTCCAATTTCGCAGGCGGTGGCTTTCGAACGACTGCTGAACAGGGGAGAGAATTTCGCCCAGCGTCTGGTGGGAGGATTCGCCGCCGATGCTGCGCGGCCTCAGTTGCTGCACATCGCCACCGACGGCGAAACTTACGGCCACCACCACCGCCACGGAGAGATGGCGCTGACTTACGCGCTCCGTTTTTTGGAGAAAAACAAGCTGGCCCGCATCACCAACTACGGCGAGTTTCTAGATCGGTTTCCGCCCGCGCATCTGGCGGAGATTCAGGAAATGAGCTCCTGGAGCTGCAGCCACGGAGTGGAACGCTGGAGGAGCCACTGCGGCTGCCATACCGGAGGGCGCCCGGAGTGGAGCCAGGCCTGGCGAACGCCGTTGCGGACTGCGCTCGACTCATTGCGCGATCGACTGGCCGTCCCCTTTGAGCGGGAGGCGGGGCGGCTGCTGGACGATCCGTGGGAGGCGCGCGACGATTACGTCAGCGTCATCCTGGATCGAAGTCGGGAGAGCATCGAGCAATTCTTCGCTCGACACGCCCGGCAGCCCTTGAGAGAAGATCAGCAGATCCAGGCCCTCCGGCTCATGGAGCTGCAGCGGCATGCGCTTCTCATGTACACCAGCTGCGGATGGTTCTTCAACGACGTTTCCGGCATCGAGACCGTCCAGATTCTCAAGTACGCAGGAAGGGCCCTTCAGTTGGCATCGATCTGCTTTGACGAGTCCTTCGAAGAGCCTTTTCTTCGGAAGCTTCAGAACGCCGTCAGCAACGATCCGGCGGAAGGCGACGGGCGCTCCGTTTACTTGCGGAAAGTCAAGCCCGTCGAGGTCGGACTGGCCGATGTAGCGGCGCATTTCGCCATCACTTCGCTTTTTGAAAGCTTTCCCGATCGAAGCGCCGTGCACTGCTACTCGGTGGATAAGAAGTCCCACTCCAATTCCAAAGCCGGAAAAGCCCAGCTGGCAGCCGGCGTGATCGGCGTGGAGTCCCAGATTACTCTCGAATCCGGCGAATTTCGATTCGCCGTGCTGCACCTGGGGGATCACAACATCACTTGCGGCGTGCACCCGTTCGACTCACGGGACGACAGCGGGGAGGCTGCTCTGGCCGAGCTGTTCGCCGAGTTTTCGAAAGCCGAGCTGACCGAATCGTTGCGCTGCCTCGACCGCCTGTTTCCCGGAGAGACGTATTCCCTGAAATCCCTGTTCCGCGACGAGAAGCGCCGCCTATTGGATCTTCTGCTGGAGTCGACGATTCAAGACGTCGAGCTGCAGTACCGGCAAATCTATGAGAGACAGGCGCCGCTGATGCGTTACCTGGCCGAAATCGGGGCCGCCCTGCCGCGTTCGTTTCAAATGGCCGCGGAATTCGTGATCGATTCCGCCTTGCGCCGGGCGTTCCAAAGCCAGGATCCGGATCTGGAACAGATCGAAACCCTGCTGGAGGAGGCGGAGTCCGGAAACATCGAACTGGAGAAGGAGTCGCTCGGCTTCGAGCTGACCGGGCTTCTGGAAAGGCTCGCGGCTGAACTCGTCCAGGCCCCTGACGACGTGACTCGCATCGCCCGCCTCCATTCCGCCGTTCGCCTGTCGCAACTGGTCCCTTTCCGCGTCAACCTGTGGACTGTTCAGAATCAGGCGTACCGCATTCTGCAGTCCCACTATCCCAGAATGGCGGCTGAAGACTCCGATCGGTCCGAACCCTGGCTGGATCAGTTCCACCGGCTTTCGGATCTGCTTCGGCTCAGAGTCGGTCGCTTGCTGAGCGAAGAAGGGGCGGATGAAGTGAGTCGCGACGGGTGAGGGTTCCCGCGTTCCGCGTTCCATTTCGCGGGGAATGAAAATCTCGCAAAAGTCAAGGCCTGAAGGGGAATTTCTAGTTGCGGGCGGCGGGATTCTCGACGCTCTTCCCAAAGGCGCGACAGACAGGCGGAGAGAAGCGATTCACCAGCGCCGCCGCGAGAACGATCGCCACACGAACTGTATCCGAGAACGCAGAACGCATTAACCTGCCGCACCCTTGCGGGCGCTCTCGGCTTTTTGGAACGGCTTGAACCCAGCCCTCACGGACTGGGCTAAAAACTGCCGGCCTTTCGGCCTCATTCGAGCCCGTCAGCTCATCGAATCGCGTTACGCAGAACCCAGAACCCAGAACTTTGAACGCAGAACGCAGAACGAAGCCCCCCCTACCGCGGCGCCATGCGCAGCGCTCCGTCGAGGCGGATCGTCTCGCCGTTGAGCATAGGATTTTCGATGATATGGGCCGTCAGGGCGGCGAATTCCTCGGGGCGGCCGAGTCTGGAGGGAAAAGGCGTCTGCCGGCCGAGGGAATCGCGGGCCTTTTCAGGCAGGCCCGCCAGAAGGGGGGTGTCAAAGATGCCTGGGGCGATCGAGCAGACCCGAATCCCATCGCGCGCCAGATCCCGTGCCGCCGGGAGGGTCAGCCCAACTATCCCGGCTTTTGAGGCCGCATATGCCGCTTGTCCCATCTGGCCCTCGAA
>DATKAT010000273.1:0-8642 GCA_035514675.1 Acidobacteriota bacterium
TGCGCAGCGCTGGACGGTTGGCAGACCTGCATGTTGTCCTCCGCGGCCAGTTGCAGGTAGCGTTCCAGGCGGGCGCTGGAATGCTCGGGCCCCTGCCCTTCATAACCGTGCGGCAAAAGCATGACCAGGCCCGAAAGCAGGTTCCATTTGTCTTCGCCAGCCGCGATGAACTGATCGATAATGACCTGCGCACCGTTGGCGAAATCGCCGAACTGCGCCTCCCAGAGGACCAGGCCGTCTGGAAAATCTCGACTGAAGCCGTACTCGAAGCCAAGCACGGCCGCCTCCGAGAGCATCGAGTCGTACACTTCAAAACGACCCTGGTCTGGACTCACGTGCTGCAGCGGGATGTATTCCCGCTCATTCTCCGCGTCAATCAGGACGGCATGGCGCTGGTTAAACGTAGCTCGCCGGCTGTCCTGCCCGCTGAGACGAACCAGAAGGCCCTCTTCGAGCAGCGATGCGAACGCCAGGGCCTCAGCCATGCCGAAATCCACTGGACGCTTGCCTTCGCCCATCTCCAGTCGCTGCTCCAGCAGCTTCTTCACCTTTTCGTGAACGTGAAAGTCTCGCGGATATCCGGATACCTTTTTGCTCAGCTCCCTGATTCGATCTCGAGACAGGCCGGTCGCGACTTCAAACTTCGGATCGTAAAATCCTCCAACGTAGTCGCTCCAATATTCGGGCATCACCCGCATCAGCGGTCGCTTTTCCAGCGACTTGACCACCTCGTGCGCCCGATCCAGCTCTTGTCGAACTTCCTCCTCCAATTCGGAGGTGTCGGCGCCGATCCTTTCTGCGTAGGACTTCCAAAGAGGCGGCGACTTCTTGATCTTCCGGTACAGCAGCGGCTGAGTGATGGTCGGATCATCCACCTCGCTGTGACCGAAACGGCGAAAGCCGATCAAATCGACCACCACGTCGCTCCTGAACTTCGCCCGATACCTGCCCGCAAGGCGGGCGGCGCGAATGACTGCGTCAGGCTCCGCCGCATTGACGTGAATGATAGGGATTGGAATCCTCTTGGCCACGTCCGTCGCGAATCGAGAAGAATGCAGTTCCTCCGGAAGGGCCGTAAACCCGATCAGATTGTTGACCACGATCTGCACCGTGCCTCCCACGCTGAAACCCGGAAGATCGGCCAGATTGAGCACTTCGGCCAGAATCCCCTGCCCGGCGAATGCGGCGTCTCCATGGAGGACGATGGGAACCACCCGCTGCGGACCGTCATCTCCCAAGCGCGTCTGCCAGGCGCGCGCCCGTCCCATCGCCACGGGATCCACTGCCTCCAGATGGCTGGGATTCGACACTAAATGGATCGACAGCTCTCGACCGTTGCGCGCCTGAAATGTCCCGGTGGCGCCCAGGTGATACTTGACGTCGCCCGCTCCCAGAAAACTCTTCGGGTCGGTGTCTTCGAATCCGGATAGGATCTCCTCGGCGGGACGCCCCACCACCTGAAACATGACGTTGAGGCGACCGCGGTGGGTCATCGCCAGGATGATCCGCTCCGCCTCGTTTTCGGCGGCGGTTTCAAAGATTTCCTTCAAGAGCGGAATCAGCGATTCGACGCCTTCGATGGAGAATCTTTTGTTGCCCAAATAGCGGCTCTGGAGGAAATGCTCGAACAGGTCGGCTCGCATGAGCCAGCGCAAGACCCTGCGGACGTCGATCTCCTCCGGTTCCGACTCCATCTGCCGTCCAATCCACTCGCGCCGCTCGGCGTCCGGGATGTGCATGAACTCGATTCCGATCGGACCGCAGTAAATCCGCCTGGCCTCATCGGCCAATTCTCCGTCCAGATCCAATTCAGGGACTTCCAGAGGCGCCAGCCGTCCCAGAGCGTCCAGATCCGCCCGAAGGAAGCCGAACCTGCGAAAGGCTTCCAGCACCCGCTCCCTGTCCGTCTCTTTGCCTCTTTTGCTCATCCGCCTTATTGTTTGATTATAACGCGTTTGGCGGCGGCAATTCCGCCGCTCCAAGCCCTATCGACAGACCTGACCGGCTTTTCTTTCAGCGTCGATTTCAATAAGATCATTGCGTTTCCCGTTTAGTTGGCCCGCTGGGGCGGATCTCGAAGATGACGACGCTTTTCTTTTTCATCCTTGGCCTGCTGCTTCTGATCTGGGGCGCCGAATGGATGGTGCGCGGTTCGATTCGCCTGGCCGCCAGGCTGGGGATTTCTCCGCTGATCATCGGATTGACGGTCGTAGCCTTCGGAACCAGCTCGCCCGAATTGGCCGTCGTTTTGCGATCGTCGCTGATCGGCTCCGCAGACATATCCATCGGAAATGTCGTCGGCAGCAACATCTTCAACGTCCTGATCGTGCTGGGCGCCTCCGCCGTGGTGGCCCCGTTGACGGTTTCCGGTCAGCTGATTCGAAGCGACGTCCCCGTAATGATCCTCGCTTCTTTCGCCACCTTCCTGTTCTGTCTGGACGGCCGATTGAGCACGACCGATGCCGTCGTCCTGGTGCTTTGCGGCGGCCTCTACGTTTTCTGGTTGATTCGCGCCTCCAAGAAGCAGAACAGAGTAAACTCTCTGGAGCTGCCCTCGAAAGCGCTGTCATCGCGGCAGTCTTCGTCGCTGCTTCCGCAAATCGGATTGGTGATCTTCGGAATCTTCCTTCTGGCCGTCGGAGCCAAATGGCTGGTCGACTCGGCCATGGTTTTCGCACAGGTGCTCGGCGTCAGCGAGCTGGTGGTGGGCCTGACCATCGTGGCGGGCGGAACGTCTCTGCCGGAGGTGGCCACGTCGGTACTGGCCGCCTTTAAAGGCGAAAGAGACCTGGCCGTCGGAAACGTCGTGGGCAGCAATCTCTTTAACATCTTCCTCGTACTTGGAGTGGCCGGAATCATTTCGCCAGGCGGGATCCCCGTCTCGCCGGCGGCCATCTACTTCGACTTTCCGGTCATGCTGGCCGTGGCGGTGGCCTGCCTTCCCATTTTTTTCACCGGCAACGTCATCAGCCGCTGGGAAGGCGCCGTTTTCCTCGGCTACTACGTCGCCTACGCCCTCTATCTATTCCTGGCCTCCTCCGACCACGACGCGCTGGCTTCGATCTACAGCACCGTCATGCTCCTGTTCGTTCTGCCCATCACCGCCCTGACGCTGGCCGTCGTGACGTGGCGCGCCATCCGCAGGCAGCAGACCAGGATCTGAGGTTCGTTCTTCGTTCTGGGTTCTGCGTTCTTCGTTCATTGTTCTGCGGGAATGGTTCTGGGAGTATCGGGTTCGTTAGGCGGCGCGGCAGAGACGAAAGGCTCTCGGTAGGTGAAAATAGAAATCCGAAAAAAGTCCTGCGACAGATGAAATCCTGGCGACGGATCCTCAACCAGTCGCCTCAGCAACTCGACGTCTTGATCCAAACCCGTTTCCGAAGTCCTGGCCATTCTCCCAGAACCCAGAACGCGGAACGCGGAACGAATTTCCTGCTATAGTCCCCGTCTATGGGAAAGAAGATCCTAATCGGCTGTTTGGCGCTGCTGGTGGTGGGGACGATCGGGGGCGGATTGGCGTTTTACTTCTGGATCTACCTTCCCGGGCGGGACTATGTCGCCAGTTTCGCTCAACTGGGTCAAGTCGAGGAGCTGAACGAACGCATCGTCAATCAGGAGCGCTTCGTCTCCGACGACGAACTGCTGGAGCCCGGGCAGGTGGAAAGATTCGCGGCCGTTCAGCGGGCGATCCGCGCAGATCTGGGCTCTCGTCTGCAGGCCCTGGAGCAAAAGTACGAAAGCGTGGGCCGCGAACTGGAAAGCGAAGCGCGGCAGCCCTCGATTTCGGACCTGCTGACCTTTTTGCGGGAAGTCAGCCAGTTGTACTTGGAGGTTAAGCGCCTGCAGGTGGAGGCCCTTAACGAGCAGCGTTTTTCGCTCAGCGAATACCAGTGGGTCCGATCCAGGTTTTACAATGCCGCCGGGGTCAATTTTTTCAGCTTCAGCCTGGAAAGCCTGGCAGAGGCGGTTCAGAAGGGGGAAGTCCCGGAGCTGGGCGAAGAGCTGGGCGCGGACCCGGTCGCGCAGCGCAACCGGCAGCTGGCGGAGCCGTATCAGGAGGAAGTCCCCGAATGGCTGGCCTTCGCCTGGCTGGGGATCTGATCTGAAACTTCGCCACCGGCGCGGGCTTCCAGCCCGCGATTGGGAATGACCGGCAGGATGCCGATGCTACATCCGGCGCTGCCCGCGGCGTCGCGATTCCCCGCCGGCGTCGGGTCTCCTATAATGGGACGCCATGTATCCTGAACTGCGCAGAGACGTCCGCATGCTGACCTCGCTGCTTGGGCGAACCATTCGGGAGCAGGCCGGCGCCAAGACCTTCGAATTGGTCGAGGAGCTGCGCAAGACCAGCAAGAGTTTGCGCCGCCGCCCTACCGCCCGCGATCGGAAGAAGAAGGACCGGCTGATTGAAGATCTGACTCCCCCGGAGGCGGAGGGGATCGCGCGAGCCTTCACGCTTTACTTTCATCTGGTCAACCTGGCCGAGGAGCGGCAGCGAGTCCGCAGGTTGGAGGAGAGGGAAGCGGAAGAGACTCCCTATCACGGCTCCCTGCGCGACGGAATCGCCCGGCTCCTGAAGCGCGGAAAAGCGATCGAGGAAATTCGGGAGATGCTGGAGCGCGCCGACATCCAGCCGGTTTTAACCGCGCATCCGACGGAGGCTCGGCGGCAGACGATTTCGGATCATCTGGAGCGCATCCTTGGACTGCACCGCCGCTGGGAATACCGGGCTCGGACCGAGCTTCAAAAGCGGGAAGTGGAGAGCGAGATTCTGCGCGTCCTGGAAATCCTCTGGCTGACCGAGCAGACCCGATCGATCCGTCCCACCGTCGAGGAGGAGGCCGAGCGCCTGCTGTTCTTCTTTCGGCAGACGATCATTCCGGTAGTCCCCCTGTTTTATCGTCGCCTCTCGAAAGCCTTCGAAGGAATCGACCCGGTCCAGGCGGTCCTGACCTTCGGGAGCTGGGTGGGCGGCGATCGCGACGGCAATCCCTCGGTCACTCCTCGCGTCAGCCTGCAGACGATCGAGCATCACCGGCAGCAGATCCTGGATCATTACCGGGAGCGGCTGATCGATCTGCGAACCGAGCTGAGCCACTCCGAGCGGCTGACCTCGGTTTCGGCGGAGATTCGCCGGGAGCTCGCCGATCAGCTGATCTTCGGCGCTTTCCTGGAGGAACGCCAGGAGAGAATCGAACCGAATGAAGTTTATCGCCGGTACGTCGCTCTGCTGCAGCGGCGGCTGGAGCGCACGGCACGGCGTCAGACCGACGGCTTTTCCGGACCGGAGGAGTTTCTCCAGGCGCTGCAGCGCCTGGAGCGGAGCCTGATTGAATGCGGATCGCCCAGGACCGCCGAAGGCCTGCTTCAGGATTTGCGTCATCAGGTGGCGGTATTCGGATTTCATCTGGCCACGCTGGACTTTCGAGACCACTCCGGCAAATTCTCCGCTGCGGTCAAACAGCTCCGAGGCGAGCTGAAAAAGGAGCTGAGCTTCGAAAGTCTGGAAGCGCTTTCCGACCTGCTGGGCGAGTTTCCGCGGCTGGAGGCCTCCCGCCTTCAGTCGGAAGACGACGAGCTGTCTGAACTAGTGGACCAGTTCAGAGCCATCCGTCGCATTCAGGATGAGACGGGCCCGCAAGCCTGTCGGCGCTACATCCTGAGCATGACGCATCGGCCTTCCGACCTGTGGAAATCGATCTTTCTGTCTTCGTCGGCGCGGCTGGTTCACCGCAGCGACGGGGTCTGGAGGAGCCGCCTCGACTTCGTTCCGCTGTTTGAGACCATCGAGGACCTCAGACAGGCGCCGGAGCTGCTGAAGGCGCTTTTCTCCGATTCCGTTTACCGCGCCCTGCTGGCGGATCGGGGTGACATGCAGGAGGTGATGCTGGGCTACTCCGATTCCAATAAGGACGGCGGATATTTGACCGCCAACTGGGAGCTGTACCGCGCCCAGAAATCGATCGTGCAAGCGGCGCAAGAACACGGCCTGCAGATCCGCTTCTTTCACGGAAAAGGGGGCCCGATCGACCGCGGCGGCGGCATGAGCCATGAGACGATTCTGGCGCAGGCGTTTTCCGCCACGGGCGCCCGCATTCGAATTACCGAGCAGGGCGAGGTGATTTCCGCCAAGTACTCCAATCCCTCCATCGCTCTCCGAAACCTCGAGCAGTTGACCAGCGCGGCGCTGCAGGCGGCTTTCGCCGTGGCGGACCGCCAGGAGCGCGTGGAAGAGGAGTGGACCGAGGCCATGGACGCGCTGTCGAAGCGCTCGTTTCAACGCTACCAGGGTCTGGTCTGGAACGACGACGCCTTTCCCTTTTTCTTTTATCAGGCCACTCCGATCGACGTCATCGAGCACCTGACGCTGGGCTCTCGACCGGCGCAGCGCCCCTCGGGCGAAGGCTTAAAGGACCTGAGGGCGATTCCCTGGGTGTTCTCCTGGACGCAGTCCCGCTTTATTCTGGCAGCATGGTACGGACTTGGAAGCGCTCTTTCGGAATTCACGGAGCGGGAGGTCGGGCTGCCGGTGCTGCGGCGCATGTACGAAAGCTGGCCGTTCTTCCGAACCCTGATCGACAACGCTCAGCTTTCATTGGCCAAGGCGGATCTGTACATTGCGGAACAATACGCCGCGCTGGTGGAGGATCAGGAGGCCGCGTCCCGGATCTACAAGGAAATCCAGGACGAGTACGAGCGTAGCTGCCGCTCGCTGCTGGACATCACGCAGCAGAAGGTTCTGCTGGAACCCGCAGCCGTCTTGCGGGAATCGATCTGGCTGAGAAACCCTTACGTCGACCCCCTGAATTTTCTTCAGGTCCGATTCTTAAGGGAGTGGCGGGAGCAGCAGTCGGAGGAACTGCTGCCCCTGCTTCGGCTGACGGTCCACGGGATCGCCTCCGGGATGAAAAGCACCGGGTGACCGCGTCACGGCGACGACCCTTGGGTCAGGGCTTTCGGAAGATCGCATCCGCAGCAGGATCTGCATGCAAGATCCGGGCTAAGTTCCCCGCTTGGCGGCTCGACTCGGCGTTGCAACGTCGATCTGCCGGTAGACCCGTTCCACGACCTCCTTGCCGTAGGCGCGTTCCAGGCGACGAACCACGAAATGCCCGCTGGCGACGTCTTGAAAATGATTGATGAAAATGGAGTTGACGATGGCTCCTCCGGCGGCTCCAATGGCGGGGATCGCCATAGCCGCCGCCTTTTCGGAGACGACGATTCCAAACCGCGAGCCGACGGCGGTGATGAAGCGGATCAGCGCCGGAGCCCCGGCGTCGGTCATCCCTTTCTGCGCGATGTGACGCGCAGCCTCCGTCACCGACTTGGCAAGAGCCGAGCGCACCGCAAAATAACCCGTTTCGGATGCGTCGTCCGCCGGACTGCGCCCTCCCAGCGCAAACACTTCCAGACAGGAGAGCCGACTTTCCAGGCTGGCGAGGTCCTCCCCTTCGCTGCGCGCGATGGCGGCGATCGATCGCAGCATGATCGTAGTCGAAATGGGGAGCTCCAGCGCCACGCCGGCCAGCCCGAACGCGCCTCCGGTGGCGCCGGCCGCGGCGGCCGCCAGATTGTGCAGGCCCTTGCGAACGTCCTGTTCCGGACGGCTGTTCAGGGAGCGGATGCCCACCTGCAGGGCGCGCGTCAAAGAAACGTGCACCGCCTGGTGGATCGACTGGGCCCATTTTTCCGGAAGCATTTCGAATCCAAGCTCGATGGGCGTTCCGACAGCATCGGTGATCCGGGCCACCAGGCTCGGCTTCTCCAGAAGCATTTTGGCTCGACGAAGTTCTGCAAAATGCTGCGCAGTCAATTCCATGATTTCGAAAATCGATTGTAACCGAATCCGCGGCTTTCGCCTTGGCATCAGGCTCGTCTGGCCAACGGCAGGGCCGAAGGTAGGATCGGCATCCTGCCGGTCATTTTTAATCGCCGGCTGGAAGCCCGCGCCACAGGTCCGCCTTCAGGTCGGCGGGATTCACTGCCGATTAAGCCCACCTGGGAATCCGATCGACCAGATTCTCCGACTCGATCGAGGAGCAGAGTTCACGGAACCTCTCGCGATCGGCGCCGCGCCAGCGCAAATCTTTCGGTTCCTCCGGCAGCGGAACGTCGGTTCGAAGCGTGGCCAGTCGACGGTACAAAATAGCTTCGTCGCGCATTTCCTCCAGTGTGGCGGCCAGCCTAACGGCGCCACGCACCGAAACGCCCCATTCCCGTTCGTCGCGGGGAATCGCTTCCAGCCGGCCGAAGCGGGCCAGCACGGTCGAGGCCGACTTTTCGCCCCAGCCCGGAATTCCCGGGATCCCGTCAGCGGCGTCTCCAACCAGAGCCAGCCAGTCAGGAATCGATGCGGGCGGCACGCCGAACTTCTCCTGCACACCTCGCTCGTCCAGAATGCGGTTGCGCCTGCGGTCCCAGACCACGACCGATTCGCGCACAACGCACTGGGCCAGATCTTTGTCCGGCGAACAGATAAGGATCCGCTGAAAGGCCCGGCTCCATCGGGCGCAAGCCGTTGCCAACGCATCATCCGCTTCAAATTCCACCATCGGCCACACTACGATCCCCATTGCCGCCGCCGCCCGCTCGGCGGGCGCGAACTGAGCCAGCAGATCGGCGGGAATTCCCTCGCCCGACTT
>DATKAT010000274.1:0-6590 GCA_035514675.1 Acidobacteriota bacterium
ATGGGGAAGAGGCTGACTCGCATCTATACGAAAACCGGAGATCAGGGGTCGACCGGCCTGGGCGACGGGTCTCGCGTGGAAAAAGATCATGTCCGCGTAGAGGCCTACGGAACGGTCGATGAACTGAATGCCGCCATCGGCCTGCTGCTTTCCGATGAGATCCCGGAAGACATTGCGGAGATCCTGAACGAGGTTCAGCACGACCTGTTTGACCTGGGCGGGGAACTCTGCATTCCCGGACACGCGCTCCTGAAGGATGAACGGGTGGAGGCGCTCGAACGCAGCCTGGACACTCTGAACGCCGAGCTTCCGGCCCTTGAGGAATTCATTCTTCCGGGCGGAACCCGCTCCTCCGCGCTTTGTCATCTTGCCCGAACCGTTTGCCGGCGAGCGGAAAGACGAGTGGTGGCCCTGGCTCGCAAGGAGCAGGTCGGCGCCGCGGCCATCCGTTATCTCAACCGCCTTTCCGATCTATTGTTCGTGACAGCGCGCTATTTGAACAAAAGAAGCGGCCGCTCGGACGTGCTGTGGGATCGCAAGCGGTAGCGCGCGCCGCGCGCGCTTGCATTCAGCGCGTCGGCTCGGCCAGCGGGGCGGCCGCGACGCAGTCCCGTCCGGCCTGCTTGGCTTCGAAGAGGGCTTTATCGGCAGCTTGGATCAGGCTTTCCTCGCAAAAGGATCCGCATTGTTCTGTGCTGACGATTCCGATGCTGCAGGTCAGGGTCAGGACGTTCCGATCGTGCTTGAAGGGACGGTCCGATACGCTGCGTCGCATCCTACTTCCGATTTCCAGAGCGACCGAGAGGTTGACATCCTGCAGCACGGCAAGAAACTCTTCACCTCCATAGCGACCGATCCGATCGTAGGGTCGCAGGGAACCCTTCAACCGATCGGCGAATTCCTTCAAGACTGCGTCTCCGGTCTGGTGGCCGAATCGATCGTTGATCCTCTTGAAGTGGTCGATGTCCACCATGGCGACCCCCACCGAGGTCCCGAGCCTTTGCGCGCGCGCCAATTCCGCTGAGAGCGCCTCCAGGATGGCCCTCCGATTCCAGATTTCAGTCAGCCCGTCGTGGCTGGCCTCGATTCGGAGAGCTTCGCGAGTTTCTATCAGCTCCCTTTGGAGTTCCAGGTTGCGCCGGCCTACGTGAAGACGCACCTTCAGTTCCTGAGCGTCAAACGGTTTGGTCAGATAATCATCTGCGCCGGCTTGCAGACCGGCCACCGTGTCTTCCTTGTCGGTCCTGGAGGTCAGCAGCAGGATGTACGCGTACGGCTCGCTTCCATGCTCGCGAACTTTTCTGCACACTTCGAGCCCATCCATTCCGGGCATCATCCAGTCCAGGATGGCCAGACAATGGCTTTTCCGGCTTCGCAGGACCTCCCAAGCTTCGAGACCGTCCCGACAGACTTCCACCTCGTAGCCCCACTTTTTCAGCGCGGACTCCAGCAGTTTCCGGGACACCCCGTCGTCATCCGCGATCACGGCCCTCATCGAAGGATCTCCTTTTTCGACTCCTTTTGAGGATGACTTCGAAATCGTTTCACGCATCCGATCGACCATTCGGGTCAATTCTCCATCGAGCGCGGGCTCGCTTCAATCGAGCTGCTGCGAATCTCATCGAGCAAGTTTTCCAGTAGCGCGCTGACGTTTTCAACCAACTCTCGAGCCTCCTGAAATTCTCCCCCCCTTCCGCATCCTTCCAAACGGGAAGTCAACTCGAGCGCGAGTCCGTTCGTAAAATTCGCCAAGGCGCCCTTTAACGTATGCGCCGACCGCGTCAGAAGCTCTCCGTTCTGATCCTCAACAGCCTGCTGCATCGAATGAATCAGCTTCGGGTAGTTCTGCTGAAACAACGCCGCCAATTCATGGAGGAGTTCGACGTCTCCCTCGACCCGATCCAAAGCTCCCTTTTCATCGAATTGGGAAAGCGAATCGGCGGCGGCCCCTGGCAGATCGGAACGATCGTTTTCCACGAGACTATGAATAACCTGGAGCAGTTCCGTTATCTGCAGGGGCTTGGAAACGTAGGCGTCCATCCCAGCGCTCAAGCAGCGTTCTCGATCGCCTTTCATCGCGTGGGCGGTCATGGCGATGATGGGGATTGGCAGCCGATCCGAGCCATCGCCTCGCTCCAACTGCCGGATGGAGGCGGTCGCTTCGAACCCGTCCATTTCCGGCATTTGGATGTCCATCAACACCAGGTCGAAGGCCTCCTTCTGGAATGCTTCGACTGCTTTCTTCCCGTTTTCGACGATCCGCACGGCGTGCCCTCGCTTCTCCAACATCTTCTGCGCGACCGTCTGGTTGACGACATTGTCTTCCGCCACAAGGATTCGCAACCTTGTTTCGGACCGGTCGAGCTCGCGAGCCGCATTTGCCGCGGCAGGCTTGAAGGCGTCCTCACCCGCCGGCTCCCGACTTGCCGATGTCAAGACGCTCTGAATGGAAGCTCGGAGCTCATGCCCCTGCACCGGTTTGACCAGATAGGCCTGAATGCCGAGCTGTCGACATCGTTGCGAGTCTCCGGATTGTCCGACCGAGGTCAACATCATGATGGTTGTTTCGTTCCCGAATCCTCTGGAGCGAATCTGTTCCGCCACCTGAAAACCGTCCATTTCCGGCATTTGCGAGTCCAGGATCACCAGATCGAAGCTTTCCCCCCGTTGGCGCTCCTCCTGAAACGCCTCCAGCGCGGCGGTTCCTGAACAGACTTCCACGGTCGTCATCCTCCACTGTTTCAACATCTCCTGCAGTACGCGCCGGTTGGTGGCATTGTCATCCACGATCAGTGCTCTGACGCCCGCCAGATTCGCGCTTGGCGGACCTTCCCCCGGACCCGGCTCATTTCGAGAAATGCCCATTCGCACGGTGAAGTAAAAGCAACTTCCCTTTCCGACATCGCTATCAACCCAGATCCGCCCTCCCATCATGTCCACCAGTTGAGAAGTGATGGCCAGGCCCAGCCCGGTACCGCCGAAGTTGCGAGTCATCGAGCTGTCCGCTTGCGAGAAGGATTCGAAAATGACTTCCTGTTTAGCCGGCGGGATTCCGATTCCTGAGTCGCGCACTTCGAATTGCAGGACGCATTCCCGCGAGTTGAGGCGCTCTTCCACTACATCGATTTTGACCGTCACCTCGCCCGTTTCGGTGAACTTGATGGCGTTGCCCACCAAATTCACCAGAATTTGCCGCACGCGGGTGATATCGCCGACGACTCGGTCGGGCACGCCGGGACGGACAAGAACGGCCAACTCCAGGCCTTTTTGATGGGCTCGAACCGCCAGCGTTCTCATCACTTCTCCGACCCGCTTTCTCAGACGGAATTCAACCGGGTCGAGGGTCAGTTTCCCGGCCTCGATCTTCGAGAAGTCCAGGATGTCGTTGATCACCGTCAAAAGCGAGTCCGCAGAGCTTTTCACCAATTGCAGGTAGTCGCGCTGTTCGCGATCCAGCGAGGTTTCCAGCGCCAATTCGGTCATTCCGATGATTCCATTCATCGGCGTCCGAATCTCATGGCTCATGTTCGCCAGGAACTCGCTTTTGGTGCGATTCGCCGCTTCAGCCTCCTCCTTGGCGCGTTTCAGTGCCTCCTGCTCCAGTTTTCTCTCGGTGACGTTTCGCCCGATCCCCTGGACGCCGACCGGCTTCCCGCCCTCGTAAACGATGCTGGCATTGACTTCGATCGCGATCTCGGACCCGTCGAGAGTCCGGACTTCTACCTCCATCGTCGAAACGGCTTCTCCAGCAACCAACTTCTGGATCGATCGGCGGACCCTGTCCGATTCTTCCCGGCGAAACAGTTCAAAAATGTTGGTCTTTAGCGCGGCCCCCTCATCCAAGCCGAACGCCAACTGGGCGGCGCGGTTCAGAGAAGTGAAATTGCCGTCAAGATCGTGAATGAAAATGATGTCGTTGGCATTGGAAAAGAGTTCCCGGTATCGCTCCCCCAATGCGGCCTGGCTTTCCAATTGCATGCGGATGATTCTGGTCTGTTCCTTGATCTTCCGCCGTAAGAAAAACACCCATCCCATGACCGCCAGGCTGATGATGACCATCAGGCCCAGTGCGCTCAGGGCGCGTTGCGGAGTCCACCAGGATGGAGTCCGCAGCACGACGATGTCGTCTGGTGATCGCAGCAGGATCTGAAAGGCTCGCGGCAGGTGGTTCTCATCCACCTGAATGGAGTTGATGCCAGTCAACTCCAGCATGCTTCCGTTTGGAACTTCCAGACGTGGAAATTCCGAACCTCCGATATAGGCATTGAAGATGAAATCTCCCGCCTCCAATGCCAGCACCCACTCGTCTTCCCGCCGGGCCTGCTCGAGCAACCTTCCCTGAATCCGAACCAGCTCAGAGTCAAAAGCTCCGCCGATGGCTTCGTCCGTCGTAATGAGGGGGGCTTCGGAGACGAGGCGGCGCCCCACCGGCTGGAAAATGGAGTCCTGCAGGACTGGACTGTAGTCCCCGATCGACGGAAAACCGGCGACGTCGACGACGTCGCCGATCGAGACGGCGGTCATCTGGGTGGTTTGTGCGACGATCCCCCCGGTTGCATCCCGAATGACCAGCCAACGTCCGGGGCTCTGGTGCAGAACCACCCCCTGCACGCGCACGATCTGACCCGGCGTTCCTTCCGGAGAGAATCGAAACAGCGAACTGATTGACCGCACGGGAGCCTCAAGAGGATTCTCAGGCGCATCCTTCTCCAGGATGACGTGCCTGACGTCGGGGACATTCAACTGCACGCCGATCAATTGATGCTTCTGATTGAACAGCCCGCTGCACACGCCCTGTACTCGAACGGTCGCGCCGATGATGTGCGGCCCCGCTTCATCTCGGTTAGCGAGCACGCTGGCATTCAGTCGGGATTGGCCCACGGCGATTCCCAGCATTGTCCTGCCTTCGTTCTCGACAGCCGATCGAACGATTCCCCGAACCTCGACCCAATCGCTGTCGTGACTTCCGTCGGCCAACTGCTCGTAGGTCACACTCTTTGGCGGAGGCAGCGTTCCCGAAGACACGACGTCGATAAATGGAGCCTGAATCACGGAAGCGAAATCACCGGGAGCGGTCACGCCTCGAACTTCAACGACGTCGCCGGGCTGAATCCGATATCGAAGGCCGGCCGGAGCGACGAAAATTCCAACTTTCTCGTCCCGAATGAAAAGAACAAACCAATGGCGATCGTAATAGGTCACAATGCCCTTGACCTGTACGGGATGCCCCATGGCCGCCTGTTCGGCTGTCATGTTGCGCACCTGCTCAACCGTGGTCAGGACGGGCAAATTGGGAGCCGTCGCGATGACCGGCACATGCAATGGCGGAGCTTCCTCCAGGGTCCGGACCAGCGCGTGGAGCAGAACCGGAGTGCCACCTTCGTAGGCAGGAATCCCAACGACTTCCACGACGGCGCCGACTTTCGGAGCGACCGCTCGCGCCGGGGAGACGAAAATCCCGGAGAACTCATGTTCCCGAACGAAGAGGTACCGGCCCAACAGAAAGCTGACGGTCCCCTGAATGCGCGCTGCCGGCGGCGCCTCTCGGGAAAGCATCCGCTCCTGAAGCAAGTCCGTGCCCATAAGCGGAGCGGTATCAAAGTCGGCCGGTGAAACGGAGGAAGCGGCTCCGGACAGGCCGGAAGCCTCGGACTGCTGCACGCCGGCGGAAACGGGCGTCTGGACTCCTGAAAGAATCATCCCGCCGCCGGAAAGCGCCAGCACTGCCTGAAGAATGAACCAGCGCAGCCGCAAGGACGACGAGAAAGAACTTCCTGCCATTATTATCTTCACATTATCTTCCTCATACTGTTGAGTCTCCTGGCGCGACCTGTCCCAATCTTGTCCGATCTTGCCCCGTGGCGACTGTCACAACAGTCACAAGTCTGAAAAATCAACAATCCGGTGCGAAAGGCGCTCCGGCTAGCCCGGATTTTGCACGCGGGTCCGTCGCGAGGCGTCGGAGAGCGGCGCGGATGCAAGGCGCGCGACGAAGGCCCCCGCAGTCGTACTCGTGCAGTACGTCGAGGAGGCTTGGCAGCCCGTGATTGAAGTCCTGGCGCGTCGTGCAACAGGGATCTGCGGTCAGCCGGCAAGGCGCGAGGAGGAAGGCGATGCCGGTGCATCGTTGACGACGAGCAACGCAGTCCGGGGGCCGCAAACCCCTGTTGCCCGGAGGGTTGCGGGCGGCGCAGGCCCGTCTCGGTCGTTGCGGCTCCTTGACGATGCATCAACATCGCCTGCGTCGCCGCAGTAGAAGCGGTGAGAGAAATGCGGGCTAGGTCCCGGCCCACCGTTTGCCCCGATCCATCACTGCGAAGTTGCAATGACGACCGTTTCGACGTGAGCGCCCGGGCCGGGGCTCAGCGTGAGGGCCGATTCGACTGCGGCTCCCTGGGGAGTCTCGACCCTGACCGAATAGTCGCCGAAGAATCCGCGGCCGGCGAATTGACCATTCCGGTCGCTCTCACCATCTTCAGAAGTGGTCCATTCCTCCATCAGGCCGATGAAGCGTTCGCCTGCCTCGTTCAAGGTCCAGTCCAACCGGACGAGTCCGGCGTTGGGGCCCCGCCACGAAGCGCCCGCCCAGA
>DATKAT010000275.1:0-5804 GCA_035514675.1 Acidobacteriota bacterium
ACGGAATAGCTTCCGCCCGGGACCGAAACGGGCTCGCCGCCGAGCGTACCTGTCGCGACGACTTTTCCGGCCGCGTCGATGACCGAAAACGAAGGGTGCAGGGCCTCTTCAAGCGACTTGCTCAGCTCTTCCGCGCTGTCGGCGTCGAAATACCGCCCCCGCCCCAACCGGGCCCAGTTCTGGAATTCCTCCTTCAGCTCCGCCTCGTCCACAGCGAATCCAACGATGTTGACGCGAACGTCGATTCCTTGATCCACGAGCGACTGAATGACGGCCGCCGGGTCCCCGTCGCACGTCTCCTCGCCGTCGGTCACCAGGATGACGATCCGTTGACCGGTTGCATCCTTCAGATCTGAAGACACGGCCGCCAGGGCGTCGGCGATGGGAGTTTTGGCGAGGTTTTTGGCCTGGATTCCGGAGATGGTTCGACCGACCGCACTGCGGTTGAGCGGTTTCAAACCGACGACCAGCTCCGTGTCGCAGGAGTCTGGTTTGACGTGACCGAACACGCGCAGGGCAATAGGAGTTCCGTCCGGCAGCCTGTTGGTCACGAGATCCGCCAAGACTTCCTTAGCGACGTCCATTCGCCTTTTTCCCTCCATCCGCTGCAGCATGCTGCCCGAGGCGTCCAGGATCAGCTCCACGGCGGCGTCCGCCATTAGCGGAGTTCCGGCCGCGCCGCTTGCGGCAACCACTTCCAGCCAGCCCGGTCCGGGGGGATCTTCCGCACTCGTTTCAAGGCTGAGCCGATATGCGGCGGGCCGTCGGAGCATGCAGGTGACGCGATCCAGATTGCGTCCCATTTCACCGACGGTGCGCAGGTACTCCATGAACCCGTTGGAGCTGCCCCAGTCTTCGAGCAGGTCGAGCACCGTGTGAGCGTCGCTGCTGAGATTAGCTCCACCGCCGATTCCCATGGCGAAAATGCGGGGCTGCAGCTCCCGGATCAGACTCCACAGTTCCGCCGTCTTTGCGTATCCGGGGGTTTCGGCGTCCGTCATGACGACGACGGCCTTGACTCCTTCTCGGCCTCTCAGTGATTTCAGGGCCTGTATGATTGCGCCCTCGGAATCGCTGGAGCCCGATCTTCTCCTGTAATTTTGCAGCGCCTGCCGCAGCACGTAGGGATCCCCCACCCAGCGGTCCAGGAGCAGGCGATCCCCGTAAGGCAGGAAGTTGGCGACTTCCCGGTCCGGCTTCACCAGGGAAACGAAGGCGTCCAGCGTCTGCCAGACCAGCGGAAGATAGGGATTCATGCTTGCACTGGTGTCCCAGGTGAAGACGATGGAACGGGGAGGTTCCTCCACCTTTATAAAGTACTCCGTCCCCGGCTCGACCCACGCCTGAAACTCGAACCTTCCGGCCGATTGGATCGCCTTTTCCAAAGGAACGCGAGCGCCTCTGGAATCCTCCAGATTCAGAGAGGCTTCCACGGTCGGTTCGCCCTCCAGCGTCAGAGTCAGAAGATTTTGATTCTCGGGAATCTGAATTCGAAACCAATCGACATCCTTGCCGCGATCGACGGCCTCTTCGACGATTTCTCCGGCTTGCAGGAGTCGCGCCTGCTCCCGCCGGTCGGGCGTCAAGTCCTTTCCGGAGGAGACCTTCCACTGGGACGGGTTCTTCCATTCGTAGGCCCCCACCCGGCTGTAATGACCCCATTCTCCCAGGATCGAACGGTCGTCAGGGCCGGGCGCCTGCTCGAAGATCTCGATCTGAGACGGGTAGTAGACCCTGTCGGGAAGGGAAGAAATGTCGGAGCGAAACAGAACGAATCGCGCCCAGACGGGTTCCGGTATGATGAAATCCACGGTTTCGTCGTTGCCGGCGAGCTCGATCCGTCCGATGGAAGTCCACCCGGACGTAGGATTGTCGGTGCTGACCAGGACTTCGACGGAATCAAGGGCCTGGTGCTCTGCTTGCTGCCCGTCCTTATGCCAGCGAATCCGCTGGATTCTTGCCGCTCTGTTGTGGTGAAAGCCAACCGCCCATTCCAGCGTGCGCTCGGCTGGCCTCCGGCGGATGTAGGCGCTGATTTCTGGCTTCAGGGGGGCTCCCCGGATGCCGCCGCTCGCGCCGAGTTGGGGGATCGACCACACGACGTGTCCCCCAAGCTCGGGCGAAGCCAGGTTGAAGGGCGTCGCTTCCGGCGTAAACGAAGGGTCTGCCACGACCTTCCACTCGCCAAGCCCCACGGGAAAGCCTCCTCGAGGCGGCGCCCTGAGGCTCAAACGCGCAAACCGAGCCGGGATCGCCGTCTCCAGAGAAAACGCCTGTTCGTGATCGAAGTTCAGGATCGCGCCGGAATAGACGACTTGAAAACTCTTGCCGTCCATCGAAAGCAGGAAGTCGAACGGCGCCTTTGTAAAAAGCAGCTGGCGGGAGGTTGATGCCTGAGGGTTGATCATAGCGCCTCGCACCGGAACGGGCCGGCTTCCAGCCAATTCCACTGTGAGCACGATATCCTCCGGACCTTCCGCCGGCGTCCAAATCTGGCTCCAGCCATGCTGCATGGCGGTGATGCCGTCGATCAGAAAGGCGTGGCCCCTCGACTCTTTCGAAGGTTGGACGAACTGACCTCCCATCGCATCCCAGGCCATATTGATTCCCCCCAGCATCTCCCCCGGGACTTTCCAGCTTTGAAAAGAGTTTACGGGCTGGGCTGCACAAGAAGCGTTCAACTGGACGCCGCCGGTCGCCATTCGAGCCCCATCGCGGGCCAGCAATGTCACCTGGACGGGCGCGTCCGCCCAGGCGTTCGGCGCCACTTCGATCTCCACCGGAAGCCGAACGCTGGCGCCTGCCGCAAGCGACACCTCGAAAGTTTCCAATTTCGGCCGCCACAGAAAATGGGACGAGGTGGTCTCCAGCTGCAAATGAAGGGTGGCCGCGCCTTGGTTGGTGAGAATCGCTTCAACCGGCACTTGTTGGTGCAGGTGCCAGGCCGCGGCAGCTGTTGACGTTTCCGCTTTCAGGTCGACTCTGACTGGGAGCGGTTCCCGGCTCCCGCTTGGGGGGGCGGGATCGAAGTTCAGAATCAACCGGTAGTTGCGATCGCTGCGGAACGAATTGTCGATCGAGAAAAAAAGCGCCTCTCCTGCAGGAATTCGACCGACCCAGTCCTCCGTTCCTACTTCTTTTTTTAGGATCTGAGCGGACTTTCCGGACTGAAAATATTGATACCCGTAGAGCGAAATATCCCCTTCCAGCTTCAATCGAAGCGTTGTGTCGCGATCCAGCGGAGGGATGCGGTAAAAGTCGACTTCGCGGCCGAAGAGCTTGCCCTTGATGACGGTGCTTGCCGAGGGGTGGACCGGAGTCGCCTGATTCAGGTGATTGTTGGGCTCGATCTCTTCGGGAAGCAGGAAGGGATCGAGTCTTTTCAGGCGTACTGCGTACTCGGCGTCGCTCGGCTCCCGCGCCGAAAGGCGCAGTTCGTAGTCGCCCGGAATCAGAACGGCCTCAAAGACCAGCCGCTCTCCTTTCAGACTCTTGTTCTCCTGAGTCAGCGGCTGTCCGGAGCGATACAGATTGAAGTCGATCGCGCCGTCTGCAGGCGGCGTAATCTCAATTTCCACGCGCTCCTCTGCGGCCAGAAAAAACCGATAGACGTCAACGTCTTCCTTGTCTTCCAGCAGGCCTTTGCGAAAGCCGTCGACCTCCAGTTTCTCCGCGCGGCCGGAATCGTCGTTCGGCTCCAGTTCATCGGCTGGGTTCGGAGGACCGATGGGTAAAGCTCTTAACAGATAATTCCCCTCTTTTCCCGAAACCCTTACGTAGTGCTCGCCCGGAAGCAAGTAAAGATTCGAAAGCCGGGCCCTTCGCGTTGAGCCGAAGCGCTTGCGCTGCAGGGCCTGGCCGTTCACGTCCAGATAGGCGATCTCCCAGATGGCGTCTCCGGCGGCCTGGATCCGCCAGAGCTGCGGTTCCTCCTCCACCACGAAGTGAAAGAAATCGTGGTCCACGTCCTGTCCGGAGAAGCGACCTCGAATCGTTTTGTCGGGGCCGAGCCGGGTGGCCTCCTGGAGGCGGTCGTTGGGCTCCCGTTCTCTCCCTTCGGGCAGTGCGCCGTGGGAGGCAGTGAAAGCATAAGGGACGTTGTCCGCGCCCGCTTTTCCCTGGACCCTGACAAAATAGGCGCCGGGAGAGAGTGCGAGGTCGACCATCTCGAGTGCGCCGGCGCCCTCGCGGCACGACATCTGCTCGTTCTTTTCGTTCATGAGACACAGCGCCAGGTTTGCCGGCCGCCCCGGTTCGAGAGTGAAGGAGTACTGGCGGGCGGCCTCGGACTCTCCGATCTCAAATCGAAAAAGATCGGTTTCTCCCGCTGAGGTGATGCGGCCCCGAACTCCCCGATCGAGCGAGATGACATTCGCCTGGTCCAACTGGTTGTTGGGCTCTTCTTCGAGATCGGCACTCCGCGCTTCCTGCGGATCGGAGCGAAGCGTGTAAGGCGCCGAGGCGCCCCCTCCTTGCAGGCGAATCAGATACCGTTCGGGCTCCAGGCCGAGATCGACCAGTTGGAGCTCTCCTGCCTCGGCTCTGGCCTGCGCCATCTGTCTGCTGGCCGCGTCCAGAAGCGTCATCGTCAGGCGGTGTCCCACCGCCGTATTGGCCCGAAGACTCCAGCGCGATCGGGCGCCCGCTTCCGTGATCGTCCAGGCGAACCAGTCCTGCGTCGCCTCCGAATCACCCCGAAGTTGGAAGGCCTCCCCCAGTTCCTCCGCCTGTCCGGCCCGGTCGTTGGGCTCCTTTTCCGTCCGCGCGGGCAGGGCCACTCCGCGTCGGACCGCCAATCGGTAATTGCCCTCGCCGGAGGCTTTCGAGACTCCCAGGATGTAGGCTCCGGGCGTGAAGATCAGTTCTCCGGATGCAGCCGGGACGTCGGCGCCGGAAGCGCTGAAGCTGAAAAGATTCTTCCGGCTCTTGACGTCCGTTCCGTTGGAAGCGAACTCCACCTGCATGACATCGACCTTGGTGATCGTCTCCGGCATGCCCTGCAGTTCGAGGTTCCAGTAGAATCCGGCGTCTGCAGCGGACACCGTCCAGGCGAACGCGTCCTGATCCTGCCCGCTCATCGAACCGGCCAGGATCGCCTCGCCTTGGAAGGGATTGGCCTGGGCGGGCGTGTCGTTGGGTTCGGTCTCCGTCAGAACCTGCTGGCCTGCCGCCGAAGCGCTCGCGAAATGCAAGGCCAACAGAAAGCTGCAGAGTCGGGCGAGTGTCCGGCGTAGCTGGACGGGTCCGTGTCCGCGGCACTGCTGGTCGGCCGCAACGTCGCCAACTCGCAAGCCAACGCCCTCCGGATGCGCGAGCTTGGCAAAGCAGCGTTCAGGTTGACAGGCCCAATCGACGGGACGTCGATCGCGTAATCTGCGCAGTGCCAAAAATCTTTTCATTTCTTCAGTTCCGAGGCACGGGAATCTTTTCAAAGCGCCCCTTGACGCTCGCGCTCTCATCGCCATTTTCCGCTGTGAAGTCGAAATGACCGGTCAGCGTTTCGCCGAAGGATTCGATTTCCAGAAATCCCCGCGGATTCTGGTTGTAAGCGAATAGGGCCCCCAGATGCCCGAAATAGCCGACCAATCTGTTCTCGCCGAATCGATAACGGCCCGGGCGGGCGTTGAAGGGAATGCCGGTGATTCTCACGAATCGCGAGTTGGAATTGCAAAATTCCTCGCACAGCGAAATGCTGAACGTGCCGGGAATTGCGTCGGATTCCCCTTCATACGGCATTCGCGACTCGTAGTGTCTCGACTCGACTTCGCCGTCGAGGCTGAACCCGCCGGTCAGTTTCGAGCCGC
>DATKAT010000276.1:0-3963 GCA_035514675.1 Acidobacteriota bacterium
TCCCCCCGGCCCAGAATGATTAGCTGAAACCCCAGGTCCGCGATCTGCCGCTGAACTTCCAGTACCAGATCCAGTCCTTTTTGCTGGACCAGGCGAGCTACGATTCCAATTAAAGGACCCCCAAAGTCGGGAAGCCCGAAAGCCTTGCGCAGTTCCAATCCATTGACCTTCCGTCGGGAAAGCGACTCTGGACCGTAACGGCTTGGGATGTGGGGATCCGTACGGGGGTTCCATTGCTCGGTGTCAATTCCGTTCAAGATTCCGACCAGGTCGTCCTGCCGTTGGCGTAGGACTCCGTCAAGCCCGAAGCCGTGTTCGGGCGTAAGAATTTCACGCGCGTAGTTGGGGCTGACGGTCGTGATTCCATCGGCATACACCAGTCCCGCCTTGAGCATATTGACTTGACCGTAGAACTCAAAGGGGCTCGCAGGGTGGAAATCACGGGCGGGGATCTCCAACTTCTCGAACTTCTCAGCGGGAAACGCGCCCTGATGCGCCAGATTATGAATGGTCAGGACGGTTCGGGCGCGGCGGCCGTTTAAGGAAGCATCGGGCCCGTAGCGCAAAAAAGCGGGAATGAGCGCGGAGTGGGAATCATGGCAGTGGACGATTTCCGGATGCAGTTTCAGCTTTCGCATCGTCGCCAGCACGGCCAGGTTGAAGAAGTGAAAGCGTTCAAACTGGTCTCCGAATTCACGGCCCGCAGCATCTGTGTACACGCCTTCGCGATCGAAGAACCCGTCATGTTCGATAAACAGATAGTGCGGGTTATCGCTGGCTTCGTCGAAAAAGATCTGAAACGAGTGCGGGCCTACCGAGCAGCCCGACGCCAATTGGAGCGAGGCCACTTTTCGGACGGAGCGATGCAGGGGAGACGCGACGATGACTTCGTTGCCGTGGGCGGCCAGCACGGAGGACAGCGAGGCAACCACGTCGCCGAGGCCGCCCACCCATGCATATGGGCGCACTTCGGCCGCCGCCATCAGAATTCTCAGTCCTGCCTTTCGCGGCGGTTTCGGGCTCTTCCAGAGTGAGAAGCGATCCATAGAGATATCGGAATTCAGAATTCTTTCTGAGTTCCCGAGGCGGCTCGCGCCTTTCGCGGCGAGGTCTTGCGGCCGGACCGCAGAAGTTGGACGCCGATCAGCAGCAGTATTCCAATCACGATGCCGAATACGGTCGACGGCAGGGAAAGCCAGCTTCGCATGTTTGCCAGGAATCCGGAGGGCGCCAGCTGGAAATCGTGGGCCAGGACAGGAATGATATTCCCGTTGACGTCTTCCAGCGAAAACATGAGCGACGCCGTTTCGGCGCGGCTGCTATCGCCCTCGATTCTCCACATCCAGTGCGCTTCTTCCCGCGGAGCCAGGGTTCGAACTGCCTCGCCGTCGACCAGTCCCGCCTCGATGCGGCTGCTCCAGGACCGCCACCCGAGATGAGCTTTCAGGTCGGGGCCGAGCGCCTGGTACAAAATTCGCTCCTCATCCGAAAACTGCACGGTGTTTGGAGAAGCCGCCTCGAAGATGGCGTCCGCCGTCTCTCCGATTCGAGAGGGCGGAGACACCCAGAGAGCACCCAGCAGGTGCTCGTTGAGGTGGATGTCCGATACCTGGTAGCGGCGTCCGTTTCTCTCTTCGTATCGCACCACCGGTCGCAGAGCGGCTCCGATCCGATTGGCTAGCTCGAAGCTCTCCTTGATCCGCTTCGTTTCCAGAAACCGGGCTTCGAGGCTGTCGCGATTGGAGGTCAAGCTGCCTAAATCGGACTCCAGCCGCCTGGCCCTCTCGCGGGACGATGCCAGCTCCTCGGTGAGTCGGCTGTTTTGCTCCTGCAAAGAGACCAGTTCTTGACTGACCTGCTCCAGCCGGGACGACAGACCGCGTCTCTCGGACTGGAGCGCGTCGATGTTTCGCCCCAGGTCCTGCATCTGCTGATCCAGGCGTCCCCGCGTCTCCGTTTCCAGATCGAGTTTGCCTGCAAGACCGTTGATCTGCGCGCCCAGTTCGGCCACCTGGCTTTGATAGTGCTGGTTCGTTTGCCTCAGCTGAGCCAGCTCCCTTTCCAGGCTGCGATTCTGGTCGGCCAGACGAGCGCCCTCGGCCTGCAATGCTTCATTCGAACCGCGGGCCTCCGCAACTTGGGCTCGAAGCGTCCGCAACTCCGATTCGAATTGTTGTCGCTGACTTCTTTCCTGCCGCAAGTCCGATTCAAGCCCGTCAGCCCTTGCCTTCAGTTCCGCAGCCTGCGTCTGAAGGCTTCGATATTCCGGATTCCTTTCAGAGACGGCACGGATGACAAAATCCGGCGAAGTGCCGGTCGCCGTCGCGAATTGCCGAATCAGCCCGTCAAACTGGCCCTGTATGAAGTCCTCTTTGGCTCCCTCGATTTCCTGATACGTCAAACCCTCCGTGAAAGAGGCGTCCAGAGCCAGATCGAACGCCGGTCGCTGCGGAAAAGAGTGCAGCAGGTCGGAGGCGAACTGGTAGACGATGGCAGCCTGACGAGACTGGTCGGGCGAAGCCAGCCGGAATTCGATGTCGCGTCTGCCGAACCTTAAATCCAAGATGCGCACCTGGTCGCCGACCTTAAACAGCAGCGGACTGGCCGCATTGCTCTGATCCAGCAAAGGACCCCCGTCGCGAACAAAGACGGATTGACTGGCGCCGCGCACCGGAATCTTCAAGAAAAGGGCGCGATTCTTGTACTGTTGAACGTACTCGTCTTCAATCTGCCTGGAAACTCTCCCGAATGCGGTTCCCGAGGAGATAACGCAAGCGATCAACAATAGCAGCCAACTGTTCCGCAGACTCATTCTGAATCTTTCCTGATTCTAGCATACGGGCTGGATCCGACAGGCTTAGACTCCGCGAGCGGAGGGGCCCCAGAGAACCTTATGCAATTGCACTTGGACTCGAACCGGCAGGCCGTCGCTCAAAACCCAATCCGCCAACCGACTGGGCTCGAGCGCGCCCCAGACCGGGGAGAAAATGACGGTCCGGGAGTCGGCCAACCCATGATTCTCGAGCACCGTTCGCGCCCAGTCGTAATCCCGTCGTGAAGCCAGCACGAATTTGACTTCATCCTGAGGACGCAACAGCTCCAGATTCGTCCACCGATTTCGATCGGACATTCCGCTGTCGGGGCATTTGATGTCGTAAATCAAGACGGCCCGGCTGTCAACCGGGGCAATGTCGATGTGTCCGCCCGTTTCAATCAGCACTTCCTTGCCTGTATCCAGCAGGCGTCGAATCAATCCATGCACGTTTTTCTGAAGCAAAGGTTCTCCCCCGGTGACCTCGACCAGGGAAGCTGGAAAACGATTCGTCTGGACTAGAATCTCGTCCAAATCCATTCGCGTCCCCTCATAAAAAGCGTATTCCGTGTCGCACCAGGCGCAGCGCAGATCGCAGACCGCAAGACGCACGAAGACGCAGGGTCTGCCTGCGTAGGTCGACTCGCCCTGGATGCTGAAAAAGATCTCGTTGATCAGGAGCGTTTTTGACATGGCAGGTTTCAGATTACGGGTTTCAGTGAATCAGAGCCCGGTCAGTAATGACCGGGACGGTGGATCGACAAAACCCAGAGCCCCAATCCAAACCGCCGGAAAAACGTTCCGCGCCCTGCTCGCGTTCCGGCTCAACTTCACTCGAAGCCCCGGAGCGGGCCGCCTCGGCCCCCTCGTCATTACTGACGTGGCTCCTTGATGCGACCGGCCGGGCTCAGTTTTCTTAGAACCAGAAGCCTGAAATCCGGGAGCCAGCCATTCATCTCGCCAATTCAAGAACGACCTCATAAAGAAATTTGACTCCCTCCCGAAAAATTTCGATCGAGATATGTTCGTCGTGTCCGTGGACGCCCATGGCCTCGGTTTCCTCGAGCGCAAACGGATTCAACCCATAGGCGTGGACGCCACGCGCCCGAAAGTGCCGGCTGTCGGTAAAGCCCGGCAGGACGTAGGGGCCG
>DATKAT010000277.1:0-4717 GCA_035514675.1 Acidobacteriota bacterium
AGTCAGCCACACCCCGATGACAAGCGCGACGGCCAGAAACACGCACGCCACAGCCATATAGCCGGCCACATCCCAAAACCCGGCCTCGGAATTCTCCAGAATCGAAGAAATGATGAACAACCCCACGACCGAGGGGATGAATACCACGCCGATCAGCGAAACCGTTGCAAAGGTCAGCAGGATCCAGTCCGTCCATCGCTCGGCGAAAAGACTCCACCCCTCCCCGATCCAATTCCAACGGACCTTCATCGCCATGGCAGAGTCATTTAAGCACAAATTTCGGGATTGGCGAGGGGAATGTTCCAGGTTCCAGGTTCCAGGTTCCAGGTTTCGAGTTTCAAGTTTCAGGTGAACGTGGAATGGGTCAGGGCATCTGGTTTGCCGTTCATCCTTGCAGATGTGCAGCCTCTTCAGGGGCCAAAATTTTAAACTACCAACCTCCCGTCTTCCCGGGTTGTCGCGGGGTAGGTTCGGTCGACAGGGCAGAAGCCTGTTCCAGGTTCGCGCGGTTTCGCAGAACCTTTCCTGGGAGCTGCATCGTTACGGCGCCATCGCGCCAGACCGGGACTCCGGCGACAAGAGTCAAGTCGACTCCGGCCGACAGGGCGTCCGGGTTTTCGAAGGTGGCTCGATCCGTCACTGCGTCGGGGGCAAACAGGACGAGGTCCGCCCGGCATCCGGGGGCGATGCGTCCGCGATCCGTCCATCCGAGCCGAGCGGCGGGCATGCCAGTCATCTTGCGGATCGCTTCCTCCAGCGTCAGCAGCGGCTCTTCCCGCACCAATCGCGCCAGGACTCTGGGAAACGTTCCGGCCTTTCGAGGGTGGCGCGAGTCGAGACCCCCGTCGCTGGCGACCATGGTCCATGGCCAGAGGTAAAAGGACTTGACGTCCTCCCATGTCATGGTGTGCCCGATGATGGAGGCGCCGCCGCTGCGCCAGATTTCCAGGAACACTTCTTCAGGCGCCCGATCCTGTTCCACCGCTATGGCCTGGATGCTTTTGAACTCCCACTCGGGATTCGCCTGAAAGCGGGTGATCACGATGTTGGAGGCGCCTCCCGCCCGTTCGAATGCCGCCCGAATCTCATTCAGGTCTTCGTACTGCCGGCTTGGAATCAAAACGGCGATGGTGCTGGCCCATGCCGCGTATGGATAGACGTCGGCGGTCACGTCGATCCCTTCGTCCCGGGCCTGAGAAAGAATCTCCAGCGCTTCGTCGGTTTTTCCGGAAACCGACCGATTGCCGAGTTTGAGATGAGAGATGTGCAGAGGCGCCCCGCTTTGTCGCGCAATCTCGACCGATTCTTCCAGCGCCTCCAGAATTTCTTCCTCCTCGTCGCGAATGTGCGGCATATAGAAGCCGCCGTATGCCGGCAATCCGGAAGCCAATGCGATCAGCTCTGCGGTGGCGCTGAAAAATCCAGGATCGTATTCCAGCCCGGCCGACAAGCCAAAGGCGCCCTGCTCAAGGCCGACCTGCAGCAATGCAGCCATCGCCTTCATTTCGGAGTCGACGGCCGCCCGGCGGTAGTGGTCTCCCATAACCATCCGCCTGAGCGTTCCATGTCCCACCATCAGTCCCACATGAACCGCAGTCCCCGTCTCCTCGATCTTCCGTCGATAGGCCGCAGGAGGAAACGGACTGCTTCCATCCGCCCCCAGAAGTATGGTCGTGATTCCCTGGGAAACCAGCGCCTCCGCGCTCGGTTCCTGCAACAGACCTTCGACCGAGTGATTGTGCAAATCGATAAATCCCGGAGCCAGGACGCGTCCGCCGCATTCAATGATCCGCTCGGCCTCCGCTTCGAGGCGCTCGCCCACCGCATCGATAGAGTCGCCGACCACCAGCGCGTCGCCGCGAAATTCAGGGTTTCCGACGCCATCGACAATTCGACAGTCCTTAAACAGAAGACTCGCCTGGCCCCAAAGAGGGCTCGACAAGAGCGCTAGGACCAATAGCCTGACATGGATCGCCGCCCGAACTGAAGTTCTCATATTGAACACGATGTCGCTGGGAAATATAGCCTTTCGGTAGGGTGCGATCAAGGAGTCTCGAGCGCGCCACGGTGGGACCGGCATCCTGCCGGTCCATTGCCAATCCGCGGGCTGGAAGCCCGCGCTACCCTCCCTTTTCCCATTCCCCGCGTCTGGCCAGCAGTTCGCCGATCAAGTAGAGCGATCCCGTCGCGAAGGTAGGCAGTCCCGTCGACCGGGCCCGGAACAAACCCTCGACCGCTTCTCCAACGACTTCCCCGCGTCCGAACAGCTTCCGGCACTCTTCGGGCGCGGCGGCCCTTTTCGAGCGAATCGGGACAAAGAAGGCGACTTCGAAGCAGGGGCGAAGAATTTCCAGCACCTCCGAGACGTCCTTGTCGCGCATGATTCCAAAGACGAGAGCTCGAGGCCGGGCGGTGTACGACTCGGCGAATTCCACGAGCGCTCTGGCCGCCTGCGGGTTGTGCCCGCCATCCAGAAACAACGGCGGAGAATCGGCTTCCCGCGTCAGCACGCCTTCGATTCGGCAGCGCTCGACTCCCTCTCGCAGCGCCTGCGGCGATGCATCAAAACCCGCCTCGCTCAACTCCAGCGCCGCCGCAATGGCCAAGCCTGCGTTTTCTGTCTGGAATTCTCCAAAGGCGTTCAGGCGGTACTTCTTTTCCCGGTAAGAGAAACGAAATCTCCCATCCTCCTGCCCGAGGACCTTCAACCCTTTCAGGACCTTCAGCGGCGCTCCGAAGCGTTGCGCCTCCTCTTGCAAAGCTGCCGCCGCATCGGGATGCTGTTGGACCGTCCAGGCGCGCTTCGCTTTGCGCAGAATGCCGGCCTTCTCCCGGGCGATCGCCGCAATCGTTTCCCCCAGAATGCGCCGATGATCCATCCCGATTCTGGAGATAACGGCTACTTCAGGAAGCACCACATTCGTGCTGTCCAGACGTCCGCCCATTCCGACCTCCAATACTGAAATTTCGGCCTTTCGCTCGGCGAACCAGCAAAAAGCGGCAACGGTCAGCAGTTCGAAGTACGTCGGAGACAAATCGGGCGCGGCGGCCTCGACCACACGGCTCACATGTTTGGAAAAGGCGGCCCTGCTGATCTCGGAGCCTCCAATCCGCATCCGCTCGGTAATCCGCACCAGGTGCGGGGAGGTGTACAATGCGGTCCGATATCCGGCTCGCTGCAAAATCGAGGCCAGAAACCGCGCCACCGAGCCCTTCCCGTTCGTGCCGGCCACCAGAACCGAAGGAACCTGCAAATGAGGCCGGCCCAGCCGCTGCAGCAGAAGCCGAGTCGTCTTCAAACCGAAACGCATCGCGAGGACTTCGTCGCCTCGCTTCTGCAGATACTGCAGGCACTCCTGGAAGTTCATCGCGAGAACTTTTCGTCCCGTGAAACAGTTTAAACGCCTGGGCGAACCGAAAACATCGGGCGCGCCGGAATCGGCGCGGCAGGGACGGTAGGGCCGGCGAGGGGCGGATCCTCAGTTCGTCATAAATTGCAGCCAGTCCCCGACAAAATCGCGCAAATCCTTGCGGTGAACCACTGCATCCAACATCCCGTGTTCCAGCAGAAACTCGCTGGTCTGAAACTCTTCAGGCAGCGTCTGACGAATTGTCTGCTCGATGACCCGCGGTCCCGCAAAACCGATCAACGCCTTCGGCTCGGCTACGTTCAGGTCTCCCAACATCGCAAAGCTGGCGGTGACGCCTCCAGTCGTCGGATCGGTCAAGACCGACACGTATGGGACCCTGGCTCGATGGAGCCGGGCCAGGGCCGAGCTGATCTTGGCCATTTGCATCAACGACAAAACCCCTTCCATCATACGGGCTCCGCCGCTGCAGGAAACGATAATCAACGGACGGCTTTCTTCCAGCGATTTTTCAATCGCCCGAGTGATCTTCTCGCCGACTACCGAACCCATGCTTCCACCGATGAACCCATACTCCATAACGGCGCAGTTGATGCTGAGGTCATGCAGCTTCCCCTCTGCCGTGATGACGGCTTCGTTGACGCCGGTCTTCAGGATCGCCTGTTCCAGTCGACTCTTATAGCTCTTTTGATCGTGGAAGCTGAGGGGATCGGAGGAGCGCATTTCGGAATTGAATTCCCGATACTTTCCCTCGTCCAGCAGCCACTGCAGTCGCTTTCGCGCGTGAATCCGAAAATGGAACGAACACCGTGGGCAGACCCACAGGGAAGCCTCCAAGTCCTTCTTCCAGATTGTGTTTCTGCAGTCCTCGCACTTGATGAAAAGACCCTCGGTCCGCACCCTCCTTTCGACGTCCGACGGAGGATTCAGAGGCGTCTTTTCGCGCTTGAACCATGCCATAGGCCTCACATCATAACAGAAGCGCTAACCCGCATTTCTCACACGCCTCCTGCTGCGGCGCCGGATAGCGGCGCGTCACCTGCGTTGCCATTCCTCGGCCTGCTCGACCTACTGCACGAGTACGACTGCGCGGGCCTTCGTCGCGCGCCTTGTATCCGCGCCGCTCTCCGCCGCCTCGCGGCGGAGCCGTGTGAGAAATGCGGGCTAAAGAAGGCCCGAGGCGGAACTTTCGGTTGTTTTCCCGGGATGGGGGCATTATTGCTTCCCGCCTGCGGCTAAGCATGGCCCGCGCCCGCCCGGATGCCGCAAAGCGCCGTATAATCGAGCAGACCTATGAGACGGATCCGCACGCTCTTCCTGCTGATACTCCTGCTGCAGCTTCCCTTCCT
>DATKAT010000278.1:0-5074 GCA_035514675.1 Acidobacteriota bacterium
TAGAACGCCGAACGAATTTCTCCGACTTTTTCCGGCCAGGCGTTGTCTAATGGAGAGATCGACTGTGAAAGGGAGCTGATTTTGGAAGAGGTGTGGGGGACTGCGATGCAGGTTGCGGGCGAGGAGGAGTCCCAGGAGCGGAACTGGGTCCGGGCTGCGCGCAATGGAGATCCTCTGGCCTTCAACCGGCTGGTCCTGCAGAACGAACGGAAGATATACGGTATGGCGCTGCGGATGTTGGGAGACCGGGAGGAAGCCGCTGAAACGACTCAGGAGGTGTTTTTGAGCGCCTTTCGGGGCCTGGATCGATTTCAGGAGAATGCGAAATTCTCGACCTGGCTTTTCAGAATCGCGGTCAACCGGTGCATCTCGAAACTGCGCAAACGCCCTCCTCTGCAGATGTCGATTGAGGAGCAGCCGGAATTGATGGAATGGACGCGAGCGCTGTCCAGGGACGGCGGGCAGGAAGCTGAAGTGTTTAGAGAACAGCGGCGACAGGCCGTGCTGCGCTCCCTCCAGAAGCTCTCCGACGAGCAGCGAACGGTCTTGGAGTTGAAGTTTTTTCAGGAGAACACGTTTGAGGAAATCGGGGACATCATTCGGACTCCGATCAGTACGGTCAAGTCCCGGTTTTACGCGGCGCTGGACAATTTAAGAAAGAGCCTGCGGGGCTGGGCGGAGGAAAGCGATGACGTGTGAACGCTACAGAAGATGGATTCAGGAGGAGATGGCCGAAGGGCTGTCGGACGCCGCCGGCAAGGAGCTGGACGCTCATCTTGCCGCATGCGCGGATTGTCGGCGGGAGCAGACGGAGATGCAGGCAGTCTGGAGTCTGCTGTCTGAAGTCCGGGATCTGCCGCCCCCTCGCCACTTCTTCGCTTACGAGCCTGTGAAGCGCTCGCCGCTGCGCTGGTTCACGGATTCGTCCAGGGCGAGAGGATTGGCGCTGGCCGCGGGAGCGGCATTCGTTTTCCTGCTGGGCGCTGTCGCCGCATCCGTTTTGCAGGTCGGCATCGACCAGGGTGCCCTGACGTTTCGCTTCGGCGCCCAGCCGGACGTCAACGATGCGGAGGCATTGAAGGCGGAATTGAGGGCGGAGTTGGCCGAAGATCTGCATCAGGCGTCCCGTCAGCGTGAGCTGGAGTGGGTACAGACTTTGCGGGCGGAGCTGGAACGGACGCTCGATCAGCGGGATCGCCAACAGCAGGAGTTTGTAGGAGCGTTTCTCGGACAGGTCGAGTCGCGTCTGCAGAGCTCCGTCCGGTCCGAAAACGCCGCGTTTCAGCAGGATCTGGAAGGCTCCATGGCCCGATTTTATGAATTGCTGGTCCGACAGCACGAAGACGATTTGAGGCAGGTTCATCTTCGCTTGAATCAGGTAGCCGTCAGCGATGCCATCCGCGGCACCGAGACGGAAGTCATTATGGCGACCCTGAGAGACATCGCGCTAAATCGAAATTAAGTCATCATGAGGTTTTTTGGAAATAGGAGCGTCCCAATGAATACGTTTTGGGTAACGGCAGGGTTGTTGATCGGCGGTTGGGGATTGTCCCTTCAGGCTATTGCACAGTCTGGTCAAAATGCCGAAAAGGCGCGTCAGGAAATTGAGGTCATGAAGAGCATCCTGAACACGACCTTGACGCGATCGGCCGAGTCTCAGGACCGAAGCGTTGGATTTGGCAGCGGGAGTTGGAGCGTCGGATTTGGCAGTGGGAGTCGGAGCGTTGGGTCTGTTGGGGCAATCCAGGGGTTCTACCTGCCAGGACAGGGCACGACCTTTCTGTTGCAGGCGCCCCGGATTCCGGAGGATTTTAACTTTCATTTGGATGAGCTGGAGAAGCAGATTCAGGAGTTGACTGCCCGGGAGTTTGCCAACCCGCAGTTTGCCGAGTCCATGGCACGACTGGCGGCCGCCAACGTGAGGGCGGTGCGCAATCGGCTGGGATCGGAGGTTGTCCCCGAAGGCTGGTGGGAGGAATTTGAGGAATTCCGGTTCCATTTTCCTCCGCCGCCGCCTCCTTCGGCCTCGCCGCCTCCTTCGCCCCCGGCGCCTCCTTCGCCCTCGGCGCCTCCTTCGCCCTCGGGACCTCCTTCGCCCTCGGCGCCTCCTTCGGCCCCGGCGGCCCCTCCGGCTCCTCTGCCGGAATCTCCGCCGCATCCTCCAGCGCCGCCCGCTCCGGAGCCGATGATCGGCCCCGAACAGGAGGAGCGGATGGAGAATGAACTCCGGGAACGGGCGGAACGACTGCGGCTCAGTTTGGATCGAGTGCGCCTCAGCCTGGAAGAAGTGCGCGCGCGGGTGGGTGAACGAAAGGCTAGCGCAGTGCAAAGACGGCAGGAACTCATCGACACCTTGCTGGAAGTCGCAGCCCAGTACGGGGGCACGCTGACCCACCTGGACGAAAACGAACACCTCAATTTCGTCCTGTTGTCGGGCGACCGATTCCTGCATCCTCTGGGCCCGGGCGTCAAATCGGAACCGGAGGTCATCTCGCTGAAGAAGTCCGATATCACTGAAGTCCGACGCCTGGGTCTTGGCGCCTCCGGCCTGCGCGATCGAATGGTTCGCCAGTAGCGCGGGCAGGGGCTTCCAGCCTGCGATTCGGGCTGGCCCGCACGATGTCGACGTTACTCGTCTTCGGCCGGCAATGGATTCGCCGCCGCGTCCTCGATGATCCGCTTCGCCTCTTCGAAATCTTCCGAGCGAACCAGGATGCGCACCATTCCGAGTTCGTTGATTGAAATGCCGTGGGTGAGTCGAATCGACTCGCCTTCGAAGGCCGAATCGATTCCCGAATCGAGAAGCAGCGATCGAATCAGCTGGGCTTCAAATTCGCCGGAAGCCCGAAAGACTTCCCGCAGATCGGAGGAGCCACCGCTGGAAGGCGCGTGCATGTTCGAGATTCTCCTGATTCAATCTGTTCGCCCTCGTTCTCTTCGAATCCTCTGGAGGGTTCAGCCGGAACTCTTCTTGCAGAACTCCCTCTAATTTTATTATACTGGCCGCATTAACCGGGGAAATATAAAGAAACATTCTAGGAATTTCGCCGCGCTCTCGTAAGCACCGGTTTCGAGCTCGGCGGCAGCTCTCATTTTCCAGAAAATGAGAGTTCGCAAAACTCTAAATTCTGGAGAAAGGGTGAACAGCAAATGAAGATTCGAAATCTGCTTCCCTTTGTTCGGCCAACTTTAATCCTTTTCGCGCTGACTGCCTGCGGACTCCTGCTGGTCAACGGGACGCTCCGGACTTCGGCCGGCGAGAATCCCGAATGGGCCATGAACGCCACGTTGATCGAAGCCTGCAGCTGCGACATGTTCTGCCCCTGCTACTTCAATCCCCATCCCAAGGAGCATGCGGGGCATGAAGGACACGACAGCGGGCACTTCTGCCGTTTCAACAACGCGTTTCAGGTCAACAAAGGCCATTTCGGGGACGTTTCGCTGGACGGAATTAAATTCTGGGTCGCCGGAGACCTGGGGGGCGACTTCTCTGAAGGAAAGATGGACTGGGCCGTCCTGACATTTGACCGGCAAGTCAGCGAGAAACAACGGGAAGGCGTATTGGCCGTACTTCCCCACCTTTATCCTGTCGAGTGGAACTCTTTCACCGTCGCAGAAGACGCGGCCATGAAATGGCAGGCCGGAAAAGATCGGTCCGTCGCCACCCTGGATGACGGGAAAACTGCGGAAGTCGTCTTGAAGCCTTTTCGGGGCATGACGGATGACCCCGTTGTCATTCACAATCTGCCCTACTGGGGCGCGCCCCGAAACGACGGTTTCGTGATGATGCCCAACGAGGTCGAAGCCTACCGAGCGGGAGAACGCTCCTTTGAGTATGGAGGGGGTAACGGCTTCATGATTACGGTCGACATCAACTCTTCGGATGTTTCGGCCGGCGACTGAGTCCTTGTGGCGCCGGCTTCCAGCCGGCGATTGGAAATGACCGGCAGGGATGCCGGTCCTACGGTGAATCCAGGATGAGTGCGCGGCGCCCCTCGACGCGCACTCGGTCCTGGCAGACTAATCCTAGCGCCTCAGGGTAGATCTCGTGCTCCACTTTTAGAATGCGCTCTGAAAGCGATTCTTCCGAATCGTCGTCCCTGACCGGCACGGTCCTTTGCAGGATGATGGGTCCGTGATCGAGCTCTTCGTCTACCAAGTGCACGGTGCATCCGGTCACCTTGACGCCCCACTCCAGCGCCTGCCGCTGCGCGTGGAGTCCCGGAAACGCCGGCAGCAACGAGGGGTGGATGTTGAGGATTCGCCTCGGAAAGCGGCTTACGAACCACGGGCTCAGCAGTCGCATGAAGCCCGCCAGGCAGACGACGTCGGCGCCGGCGTCCTGCAGATGTGAGGCGACTTCGCGGTCGAAATCCTCCCGGTCGCGACCCTGAGATTCGACGAAGCGTCGAGGCAGGGACATTTCGGCGGCTTTCTCCAGGCCGGCGGCTTCCCGGCGGTTGGACACGACGAGGCAGATCCGGGCGGGGATTTCCCCCCGCTCGACGGCGCTGGCCAATGCGATGAAGTTGGAACCGCGTCCGCTGAGGAGAACGGCTACGTTTTTCATCGGTAACGCACGTCTCCGTCGCCTTCGACGATTTCGCCGATGATGTAGTACCTTTCCGTCTGACGCTGCAGAAAGTCCTCCACGCGACTGAGGCGGTCTTTTTTCACGAGCAGGATCATTCCGATTCCGAGATTCAGCGTCCGATACATCTCCTCGGTGGCCACCCCGCCAAGTTCGTGAATCACCCGAAAGACGGCGGGAATCTCCCAACTTCCCCGCTCCACTTCTGCGGACAGGTGAGACGGCAGCGCCCGGTTCAGATTCTCAGTGATGCCCCCACCGGTAATGTGAGCCATTCCGCTGAGGTCGTCTGAAACGATCAGTTCCTTCAAGACGGGAAAATAGTTCCGGTGAGGCTCCAAAAGCTCCTCGCCGAGGGTCCGGCCGAATTCGTCCACGTGCCTGTCGACGGTCCACTTTTCCAGCTCGAAGAACAGCCGACGCACCAGTGAATACCCGTTGGTGTGCAGACCCGATGAGCGCAGCCCGATCAATACGTCTCCG
>DATKAT010000279.1:0-4891 GCA_035514675.1 Acidobacteriota bacterium
ATCCTCCGGGGCCGGCGGACAGCACGTCAACGTCACGGATTCGGCGGTTCGAATCACTCACCTGCCGTCGGGGATCGTCGTCCAGTGCCAGAATGAGCGGTCCCAGCACCGAAACAAGGAAACGGCGATGAGAATCCTCCGGTCCAAACTCTACGAACTGGAGCGCCAGAAACGACTGCAGGAAATCGAGGAACTGGGTGGAGAAAAGGCCGACATCGCCTGGGGCAGTCAGATCCGGTCCTATGTGCTGCACCCCTACCAATTGGTCAAGGACCATCGGACCAAAGAAGAGATTGGAAACGTTCAGGCCGTGCTGGACGGAAACATCGATGCCTTCATTATCTCGGTGCTTCGACAAAGGGGCCTGGAGAGGCAGCGGAAGCAGTCAAGCCAATGAGTCAGGAAGACCGCACACAGACGGAAATTAGAGAACTTCGATCGGAGGCCCGCCGGATCCGCCGAGAGATCAAGAGCCGACGCCCCGGCGAAGAGTCCGGGTCCTACCCGATCATCGCCCGAATGGGCATACTCCTTCTGGTCGTGGCTTCTTTGTCCGCCTCGGTCTGGCTTCTGGTCGACGAGCCCGCCCGATTCGAAGTCGCCTCCAGGCTGGCGGCCAGCTGGATCGGTCCGCAGGACGATGTTTTTGAATTGCCGCCGCCCCCTGCCAGAGAAGTGCGGCCGCGAGTCCATGTGGATGCATCCGGTCGAGTGACTTCGGGCGCTGCGGACGGGCCGTCCGGCGTGTTGTACACCGCGACCGATCCGAGGCTCGAGACCGCAGCGCGGGAGAGCGCAGGGCCGGAAGAGTTCGTGGCGCCGGAACGCTCGCCGGCCAGCGAACAGGCGTTTCGCCTCCTGTTGGAGAAATCGCCGCTGATCCGCAGGCTTGTGGAAGGCGAGATCAACGAGTATCAATTCAAGGATTGGCAGCCCCGCCTGGCTCAGGATCCCCTGTTCCTGATCGATCTGGTGACCGTCAAGACCTCAGATCAGAGCGAGGTCGTTCTGGTCTGGGAAGTCCATACCGGCAGCGGCCGAGTCCGACCCCAGGGGCAATTGGCCCGGGACTTTTCAGCGCAGTTCGACGGGTAGGAGTCGGCGGGGTTGCGGTTTTGCTCGATGACGACCGAGCGCCCGCCAGGGTGCGACAGGGATGCGCTCAAGGCCCCTGAATTCCTCCGGCTCCCTTCGACCGGCCGAACATGCGACGATGGATTTGCAACCCGGCGAAAGCGCACCGCTGCACCGCATCACGAAACTGTCGGGTCCTGACGGACCCTCGGATTAGTCTGGGAGGACTCCCGCAACCCCGCCCTCACCGCCTGCGGCGGCTCGGACGGGGCTAACCCGCATTTCTCACACTGCTTCTACTGCGGCGACGGAGAACGACGCGCCTACTTCGTTGCCGCTCCTCGGCCTGCTCGACGTACTGCACGAGTACGACTGCGGGGGCCTTCGTCGCGCGCCTTGGTTCCGCGCCGCTCTCCGTCGCCTGGCTACGAACCAGTGTGAGAAATGCGGGCTAAAACCTGGCGGCCCGGTCCGGGCCTGTTGGATCGCCCGTGGAATTAAGACAGCCGTCATCCGGCCCGAATTTCTCAGCCCGCCGGGACGACCAGCGCCGCCCACTGTCCCGCACCTGGAGGCGAGAGCCGGTTGTCCTGGCCGCCCGCCAGCGTGGCTTCGGTCTCCCAGCGGCTCTCCAGGACGTTCAACCAGCGCACTCGCCAGCCGTTCTCCCGTTCGGGCAAGGCGAGGCGCACGGCGCTCCCGTTGGTGAAGTAGACGGCGTAGCTCCGTCCTTCCACGGCGAAGCAGTAGGCTTCGTTCGGCTCACGTTCGCTCAACAGGTCGTTTCGCGGCTCCCCTTGGAAGACCTGCAGCTCGTCGGTCAGCATTCTCATGCTGCGGATGTGGGTCCGGGCCAGTTCGCTCAGCCCGATGCCGAAGTAGTGAGGCGAAGGCCCTTCGCGGTGAAAGCGAGACGAGGCCAGCCCGCCGAAGATGTTGCGCCAGAAGCGCCGGGTTCCTTCCTCCACGCTGGTGGTCCAGCTGCCGATCTCGCCGCCGTAGATCTTGACGTTGTTGAGCGGAATGGGGGCCTCCTGCACCCGGGAGCGAATGGACTGGATCATGTCGTAGTGGCGCTGATCGTTGTTGGCCGTGTTCTGCGAGATCTCGAAAAAGTCGAAGTGCTCGCGGTCATGAAGCAGGTTGAGCTGCTCTTCCGACTGGAAGTCGCTGTTTCGCCGCATGTCGGCCAGAAAAACGGGAATGCCCTCTTGCTCCGCCCTGGCGCGGATATATCTCGCCCAGTACCGGCCCCATTCGGGTGGCTCCCCAATCTCGTTGTTCATGCAGTAGAGCGCGTTCGGATAATTCAGCGAGACGGACAGCAGCTTGTCCACGAACGCTTCCTGATAGCGACGCACCAGGGGAGTGTCCTTCAGCTCCGGCGGCGTGTGAAAAAAGAGGTGGTCCGTCGGAGTGGCCCGGGAATAGTAGTCGATCTCCTCGGCCAGTCCGCTCTCCTCCGCCGTGTAGTTGACGTTCAGCGCGGGGTTGTAGGGACAGCTCTCCCAGCCCACGTTTTCCGGTCCGAAGCCGAGCGGGGCCTCGCTCTTGAAGTAGTCCCAGGGGTCCCATACCTCGATCTGCACGATGACGTCGCGCTCTAGGCTGAGTGTCAAGAGGTTTTCGAGCCGCTTCCAGTACTCTTCGTCCCACTGCTCCAGATCGTAAAGACCGTTTTCGAGCCTCCGGAACGGCCAGGGATTACCCGGGTTGCGGCTGCTCATGGTGTTGCGGACATAGTTGCCTCCGGCGGCCCGCAAGGTGTCGAGATGCTCGGCCAGACCCTCAGGATGATTGAACAGGTTGTCCTGGCGAGAGCCTCCCAGCAGCAGAACCGGCCGCCCCTTGTACTGCCAGTAAAATGGATTGCCCGGATACGGCTGGATCCGGTCGGCGACCGAGACCTGCTCCAGAGCCTTCGGGTGGGCGGCGGACTCCGCCGGCGGGCGCTCGTGATTATAGGAGCACGCCGCCGCTGCCCACACCAGCGCCGCCGGCAGAAATACGAAGAATCTGAACGCTCCCCGTTTCGAATGCCCGCCCGTCATTGCTTCACCTCCAGCTTGAAGCCCTTCTGCGCTCTCAGTCAAAACTCCGTTCGGCGGGGGTCATTTTCCGGCGGCCGCGCCTGCGCGTCGTCTTTTTCGCCGTCCGGGTCGAGCTGTCCCTGCTGCCCTTCAGTTCCGCCTTGAGTTCTTCCAGCTCCCGTTCGAAACGAGCCCGTTCGTTTTCCAGTCGATGGAGAGCCAGTTCCAAAAGGCGCTGTCGCTCGATCGTCATGTCCACTTCCGCAGTCCCCATAGCCAAGCCGGGTTGAAACCACCTTAGTCTAGCGCAGTCTTCTGATTCTTCAACTGCTTGATTCCGACAATGTTTGCAAAATTGCGCTTCCGTGCGACTACCGCAGCGATCATGATGTGGCGCTGCGTTGCTTCAGTTGGCGGATTGCGACACATCCACGCGCCCGAAGCGGCCGCGTCGCTCCGACAATTGCGTTGGTGCGGTCATGGGTAGGCATAGGGAACGCTTCTGCACTGGCACTGCTTCTCGCAAGTTGAACGGTCTTGCCGCCGGATGTCGGAGCGACGGGACCCGCTTCGGGGCCCGTTGATGCCGTCAGGCGCAACAAGGGCAGGTTGATCGTACCCGACCCGCTCCGTCACTGCCGTGAAGCGGAGATCGAGCAGCCAGGATGGGATTAAACTTGTTTCAAGAGAGAACGGCACTGGTTCAATCATTGGCTTAATCCGAGTGAATGACTGCCTCCCGGTTTTTTGTCAAACTAAACATAGTGAGATTTGACGTGCAAGTGCCTGTTATGCGGATTTCGTAATTGACTGCGCCGACGCGATTGTCTCTTCAGCACATCTGAATCTGGCGCGCCAACTTGCTTCCTTCGGATGTGAGGTGATCCTGCTCGCACGCCATCGTCCGGAAGAGGATTCTCGCTGGCGACATGTTGCCTGGGATGCCCGCAGCACAGGGGACTTGATACGCGTTCTTGATGGAGCCGCTGCGTTGGTGAATCTCACTGGGCGAACGGTCGATTGCGTGAAGAGCCCTGACCATTGCGACGAGATACTGTGTTCGCGGGTTGAGGCGACCGACGCGCTTGGCCGAGCCCTGCGGCGAGTGGAGACGCCGCCGCTGAGCAGGAGCGTCGGGCGGCCCTGGCCGGGCCAAACGGTCCGACGGGCAGGGAGATCGTAAGATGATAGTTCACGCGTATCGGGTACTGTTCCTCCTTGTCCCCCTTGTCGTCGGTTCCTGTGCCGAGCGAGAGGGGACTCAATTCGTCGTGCCGTTGCAGAACGATCCTTATCTGACGGTGCGTCCGACGTTCAAGGAACAAGCCGCTTGGTTCATGTTCGATACCGGTGCCGGTGCACACACCCTGGCGCGCTGGTTTGTTGACGCTGCTGGCATGGCGACCGAGGACGATCTCCTCACAGGAGTCCAAGCGCGTGATGCAGCGGGGCAACCGGTCCTACTCCAGGCGATTCGAAACGCGGCGGGTCGGCTGGCTGACGGACGGTCCATAGTTTTGGAGTCGGTCATCGTCGCCGATTTCCCGCCGAAGTTCCAGGATGAAGAGGTGGGCGGCCTTCTCAACCCACAACTTCTCGCCAGCGATGGTCAGGCAGTCGTGCTCGATCTGCGAGTCCCGGAGCTTCGATTCGAGCGCCTCGACCATGCCGTTCGTCGGATTGGCGCTCGGACCCTTGCGCAAGATGAGTTTCAAGTATGCAGCGAAGCGGACGCCCCGATTCCGAACCTGCTTTACGCCGTGGCGGTCACGGCCCGCGATCAGACG
>DATKAT010000280.1:0-15978 GCA_035514675.1 Acidobacteriota bacterium
AAGAACGATTCGCGGCCCAGCGGGGTGTTGACGATCAGATCGATCTTGGAGCTCTTGATCAGATCCACGACGTTCGGTCTTCCCTCATTGACCTTAAAGACGCCTTCGGTTTCGATTCCGGCGCCTCGCAGCGTGGCGGCGGTGCCGCGGGTTGCGATGATTTGAAATCCGAGGTCCCTGAAATCGCGGGCGATGCGGGCGATAAAGCGCTTATCCTTCTCATTGACGCTGAGAAAGACCATTCCGGTCCGGGGCAGGATGACTCCGGCGCTCAGGGAGGCTTTGGCGTAGGCGTAGCCGAAACTATCGGCCACGCCCATGACTTCGCCGGTCGAACGCATTTCGGGTCCCAGGATGGTGTCGACTCGGGGGAACTTCGAGAAGGGGAAGACGGGGCTCTTGATGAAGTAGGACCGCACTGACAGGTCGCCTTTCAGACCCAGTTCCTTCAACTTCTTTCCGACCATCAGCCGGGCCGCGATTTTGGCCAGCGAATACCCGGTTGCCTTGCTGACGAACGGAACGGTGCGGCTGGCCCTGGGATTGACTTCCAGAACGTAGACGACGTCGTCGACGACGGCGAACTGGACGTTCATCAGGCCTACGACTTGAAGCTTTCGCGCGAGCTGACGGGTGACGCCGCGCATGGTTTCCAGGTGACTGACTTCAATGGCGAAGGGCGGCAGGACGGAAGTGCTGTCGCCGGAGTGAATACCGGCCTCTTCGATGTGCTCCATGATTCCGCCGATCACGACGTCGCCGCCATCCGAAAGGGCGTCTACATCGTATTCGCGGGCGTCTTCAAGAAAGCGGTCGATCAGCACCGGGCGAGACGGGGAGACTTCGACCGCCGACGATACGTATTTTTCCAGCGCGGCTTCGTCGTAAATGATTGCCATGGCCCGGCCCCCCAGCACGTAGGAAGGGCGGACCAGGACCGGAAAGCCGATGGTGCGAGCCACTTCCCGCGCTTCCTCGACCGACAGCGCGGTGCCGTGCCGAGGCTGCGAGATGTCGAGTTCTTCCAGCAGTTGGCCGAACCGCTTTCGGTCTTCAGCCAGATCGATCGACTCGGGCGAGGTCCCGATAATCGGGACTCCCGCCTGATAGAGGCTTTGGGCCAGCTTCAGGGGAGTCTGCCCTCCGAACTGAACGATGACGCCGTCGGGACGTTCCGTTTCGACCACCGCCATGACGTCCTCGAAGGTGAGCGGTTCGAAGTAAAGCCGGTCCGAGGAGTCGTAATCAGTGGAGACCGTTTCAGGATTGCAGTTGACCATGATCGTTTCGAAACCCTCCTCCCGCAAAGCGAAGGAGGCGTGGCAGCAGCAGTAATCGAATTCGATCCCCTGGCCGATTCGGTTCGGTCCGCTGCCCAGGATGACGATCTTTTTGCGGTCGGTCGGCTCGGCTTCGTCCTCGCTTTCGTACGTCGAATAGAGGTATGGCGTGTAGGATTCGAACTCGGCGGCGCAAGTGTCGACCCGCTTGAAAACTGGAACGACGCCCAGCTCTTTTCGGCGGCGCCAGACATCCTCCTCGCTGCAGCTCCCGGCCGGTCGAGAAAAGATCTCGGCCAGCGAGCCGTCTGAAATCCCCTGCCTCTTTGCTTCCTTCAGGCTCTCCGACGAGACGGTTTCCAGCGTTTCGCTCTCCAGCCCGCGGGAGAATTCGATCACCTGTCGGATCTGCTCGAGAAACCAGGGATCGATGTGAGTCAGCTCGTGAATCTGTCCGGCGGTGAAGCCTTCCAGAAACGCCGCTCGAATATAGGCCAGCCGCGAAGGAGTCGGCTGCAGGAGGTTCTCCCGTATGCGGTTTCGATCCACACTCTCGCCGGCCAGCGTCTTTCCCGTCTCCAGCGACCGCAGCCCCTTCCACAGGGACTCCCGAAACGTGCGTCCGATGGCCATCACCTCACCCACCGACTTCATTTGAGTCCCCAGCGTGGGATCGGCTTCCGGAAACTTTTCAAAATTCCATTTGGGAATCTTGGTGACCACGTAATCGAGCGTCGGCTCAAAGCAGGCGGGAGTCTTCAGCGTAATGTCGTTGGGAAGCTCGTCGAGCGTATAGCCGACAGCGAGCTTGGCCGCGATCTTGGCGATGGGAAAGCCGGTGGCCTTGGAGGCCAGCGCGGAGCTTCGGCTGACGCGAGGATTCATTTCGATGACCACGACCCGGCCGGTTTCCGGATGGACTCCGAACTGAATGTTGGAGCCGCCGGTCTCTACGCCGACGCGACGGATGATCTGAATGGCTGCGTTCCGGAGGTGCTGATATTCCGGGTCGCTGAGGGTTTGGGCGGGCGCCACCGTAATGGAGTCTCCCGTGTGCACTCCCATTGGATCGAAGTTTTCGATCGAGCAGATGATGACGACGTTGTCGTTCAGGTCGCGCATCACCTCCAGCTCGAACTCCTTCCAGCCGATAATCGACTCCTCGATCAATATCTCGTGGATGGGGGACAGTTGCAGCCCCCGCATCGCGATTTCCTCGAACTCTTCGTTGTTGAAGGCGATTCCTCCGCCGCTCCCCCCGAGAGTGAAGGAAGGCCGCAGCACACAAGGGAGGCCGATCTCTTCCCGCAGCGCTTCGGCTTCCTTCAGGCTGGCCGCAAAACCCGACCTGGGGACGTTCAAGCCGATCTCCTCCATGGCGGCCCGAAACTGCCGCCGATCTTCGGCGACCTGGATGGCGTTCAATCTGGCGCCTATCAACTCGACGCCATAGGCGTCGAGCACGCCCTGCCTGGCGAGCTCCACCGCCAGGTTGAGGCCGGTCTGGCCGCCCACCGTCGGAAGCAGGGCGCCCGGACGCTCGCGCTTGATGATTTCGGCGGCGAATTCGGGAGTCAGAGGCTCCACGTAAGTGCGAGTGGCCAGCTCGGGATCGGTCATAATCGTGGCCGGGTTCGAATTGACCAGCACCACCTCGAAGCCGTCGCCCATCAGGGCCTTGCAGGCCTGGGTGCCCGAGTAATCGAATTCACAGGCCTGTCCGATCACAATGGGGCCGGAACCGATCACCAGAATCTTCCTCAGATCGCTTCTTCTGGGCATGGCTCAGACCGACCTTGCTGAGCTTTGGGTTTGATTTTCCTTCATCAAATCGATGAACTCGTCAAACAGATAGTGGGAGTCGTGGGGGCCGGGCGAGGCTTCCGGATGGTACTGCACCGAGAAAACCGGAAGCGTCCGGTGGCGGAGCCCCTCCAGGGTCTGATCGTTCAGGTTGAGATGAGTCAGTTGAATTTCCGACTCGTCCAGAGAATCGGCGTCGACGGCGAAACCGTGATTCTGGCAGGTGATCTCAACTTTGCCCGTCACCAGATTCTTCACTGGCTGGTTGGCTCCTCGGTGTCCGAAACGGAGCTTGAACGTGCGGCCTCCGAATGCCAGTCCCAGGAGCTGATGTCCCAGGCAGATTCCAAAGAGGGGAGTTCGGCCGATCAATTTCCTTACGTTTTCCACAATGTATCCGAGCGCGTCGGGATCGCCCGGTCCGTTGGACAAGAAAATCCCGTCGGGCTTCATAGCCAGCACGTTCTCAGCGGGAGTCGTGGCGGGGACCACCTGGACATCGCAACCGCGGGAGCGCAAGGATCGAAGAATGTTCTTCTTGATTCCGAAGTCGTAGGCGACGACCCGGAAGGCGGCTGCCTCGAGCCTCCAGGCGTAGCCCTCCTGGGTCGTGACGTGACGAACGTAGTCGCTTCCGCTCATTTTCGGAAACCGTCCGACCTTCGCGGCCAGCGACTCAGGGCTGAAATCGATGGAGGAAACGACGCCCCGCATGGCGCCTTCGCTGCGAATGCGGCGCACCAGAGCCCGGGTGTCGATTCCCGCGATTCCACACACATTGTGCTCTTTCAAGAATTCGTTCAGGCTCGTTTCCGCCCTCCAGTTGCTGTAGACGGAGCTGCACTCTCGAACCGCAAACCCGTGAACGAAGGGTCGGCGGGACTCCTGATCCTCCGAGTTGGTTCCGTAATTGCCAATCTCCGGCTGAGTCATCGTCACAATCTGGCCGGCGTAGGACGGGTCAGTCAACACTTCCTGGTACCCGGTCATTGAAGTGTTGAATACGACTTCGCCGGCGCGTTCGCCGGCTGCGCCGAAGGAGAATCCTTCAAACAGGCTCCCATCCTCCAAATACAGTACGGCCCTGCCCTTGCTCATTCCTTGCTCCTGACAGCTGGAAACCGAACTCCCTTCGCTTTCGCGCCGGGCCCTCGACGGATCCGCAGCTCGGCCCCTTACCCAGCTGCAATCCGGATAAAAACGCTTCGAATGCGGCTCAATCGAACCTCTCGCCCGCAAACCCGGCTAGTCGATCACGCCAAGCTTTGTGACGGGCCAGTAGCGAAAAACAGCTTTTCCGAATACGTTTTCCTTCGGCACGAAGCCCCAGTTTCGACTGTCATTGCTGGAATTGCGATGATCCCCCAGCACGAAATACCTGCCATCGGGCACGATCAGCGGACCCACCGAGGAATAATCGAAGTAAGCCGGCCGAACGTACGGTTCGACCAGTCGCGATCCGTTGATGAAGACCTCGCCCCTGCGGATTTCCACCCGTTCCTCCGGCAAGCCGATGACACGCTTGATGAAGGATTTGGTGGGGTCCTTCGGAAACCAGAAGACCACGATGTCGCCGCGACTGATCTCGGAAAAGTGGTAGACGAACTTGTTGACGAAGATGCGTTCCTGGTCAGCCAGATGCGGCTGCATGCTGGTGCCTTCCACCTTGACGGGCTGCACGACGAACACGACGATCAGAATGGCCGTCACCGCCGCAAAAAAGATGTCTCTCAACCAGCTTCGAAACTCACGGAAGACCGCCGCCTCGGCCGGGGCGTCGAGGGCGCTTTCAGCTTTCAAATGCGTACCGGGCAGATCCTTCTCGGACAACTTTCCACCTCATTCGACTCGCAAAGCGGCCGCTCGACGCCTCAAATCGAGCGCGCCTGGGCGTCACAGTCCAGTCACTGCGGCGGCTCCCGCCAAACCGCCATCTCCATGTGCGGCCTTTCTTATGCTAAAGAATTTCGGCACTTCTTTGCAAACGATCGCGGTCGGGTTCTTGGGTTTTTCGTATCGAGCCTGCCGACGGAGCGGGCGCCGGGGTCCGGCGCGACTCAGCGAAACGGTGATGAAGAAGGCGGCCGGACAAGCCTCCGCGATCCCCGGCCAGAGAGCGCGGCAGCGCCGCGGAACTGGTCGGAGGGATTCCGTCTAACCGCCCAGAATTTCTCTTTCCTTCTGACCGGCCATCTGGTCGATCTGGCTGATGTGCTCGTCGGTCAGCTTCTGGATGTCTTCCAGCCCCCGAAATTCAAGATCCTCCGAGATTTCCTTTGCCTTCTGCATTTTCTTGAGTCGGTCGTTTGCGTCGCGTCGAATCTGACGGATCGCGGTCCGGTGCTCTTCGGCGACTTTTCCCACCTGCTTGGCCAGAATCTGACGTCTCTCTTCAGTCAGAGGGGGGACCGGAACTCGAATGATCTTACCGTCGTTGCTGGGGTTCAGTCCCAGATCCGCGACCATGATCGCCTTCTCGATCGCTCCCAACTGAGAGACGTCCCAGGGCTGAACCGTGATCAGATTCGGCTCGGGGGCGTGAAGGGTCGCCAACTGATTGACCGGCGTCGAAGTCCCGTAGTAGTCGACTTTCACATTGTCGAGCAGGTGCACTGACGCCCGCCCGGTTCGGATCGTCGCCAACTCCCGTTCCAGATCGCTCAGCGTCTTGTTCATTCGCTCCTTGGCTTCCTTGTCAACGTCTTGAATCATGCTCTCGTCTCTCCACGATTACTGGCTGATGAAGCCCCACGACCGGGCCAAGATTCGCAACCGGGATCGCGCAGCCGCCGGGCGGCGGATCGAATCCCTGAGCCTCATCTGATAATCGACCCGACCTGACGACCCATGACCGCTCTCTTGATGTTTCCCTCCTGCTTGAGATTGAAGACGATGATGGGAAGGCCGTTATCCATGCAAAGGGAAATGGCGGTCGTATCCATCACGCGAAGCCCCCGCTCCAGAACCTGCAGGTAGGTCAACTCTCTGAGCAGTTCGGCATCCCGGTTCTTTTCGGGATCGGAATCGAAGACCCCGTCGACCTTAGTGGCCTTAAGGATGACTTCCGCCTTGGTTTCCATCGCCCGCAAAGCGGCCGCAGTGTCGGTTGAAAAATACGGATTGCCGGTGCCGGCGGCAAAGATCACGACTCTCTTTTTTTCGAGATGCCGAATGGCTCGACGGCGAATGAACGGCTCCGCCACCTCAGCCATGTGGATCGCGCTGAGGACGCGGGTAAAGATGCCTTGCTTTTCCAGGGCGTTCTGCAGGGCCAGGGCGTTGATGACGGTCGCCAGCATACCCATGTAATCGCCCGTGGCTCGATCGAATCCGGCTTCGCTGACGGCGACGCCGCGGATGATGTTTCCGCCGCCGACAACCACGCAAACCTCGACTCCAAGCTGATGGACCTCGCAGATCTGGCGAGCGATGGCATTCATCATGGCGGGCTCCACGCCGAAGCTTTGAAACCCCATCAACGCCTCGCCGCTCAATTTGATCAGCACCCTTTTGTAACGGGGCTTCTCCAGTGAAACGGGGTCTACGACGGCGTCGCCTGTCATGATTCAATAAGCGCGATGCTCGATTTCAGGATTCCGACTCTTCGCCTACCTCGAAACGGGTGAACCTCCGGACGCTGATGTTTTCCTTCAGCGTTGCGATCACCTGTTTGATCCGTTCTCCCACGGTGAGGTCGCCGTCCTCGTCCTTGATAAACGGCTGCTCGTAAAGGCAGGCCTCAGCATAATATTTATTCAAGCGCCCTTCAACAATTTTATCAGCGATCTTCTCGGGCTTCCCTTCTTGGAGCGCTTGGTTTCTGAAAATTTCAGATTCTTTAGCCAGGGTATCGTCGTCGACGTCCTCCCGTCGAACGAACAACGGATTGGCGGCAGCCACCTGCATGGCGACGTCCTTGACCAAGGCTTGAAACTCATCGGTGCGGGCGACGAAGTCGGTTTCGCAGTTGACTTCAACCAGTACGCCCAGCTTTCCGCCGGCGTGAATGTAGTGTCCGATGAGCCCCTCTCGCGTGGACCGGCCGGCCTTTCTGGATGCGGCGGCCATGCCGCGCTCGCGCAGGATCTTGACGGCAGCCTCCAGATCGCCGTCGGCTTCCTCGAGGGCCTTCTTGCATTCCATCATTCCGGCGCCGGTCATTTCCCGCAATTTCTTGACTTGTTGTGCGCTGATCCCCATTTAGAGCCTCCGTTTTAACCGGATCCGGATGAGGATCCGACGTTTTCACCGCTGGAAGTTGGATTGTGATGAACCGAAATGCCGGCATCGCCGCCTGCACGACCGCTCGGAAACCGGAGCGTCCCGGCGACGCCTCGCGACGGACTAGCGTGCAAAATCCGGGCTAGGACTCTTCGCTCGCCGCGTCATCGGCCGCCGCCGGAGGTTCAGCCTCTTCCGACGCGTCCTTGCCGGCTTTTTTCTTCGCGGTCGCTTTGGAAGCGGCCTTCTTTTTCGTCGTCTTGGCCTTGGCGGCCGCGGGAGCCTTCGCCTTGGAAGCTTTCGGTTTGGCTGCCTTCTTCGGCTTGGCCTTCTTCTTGACTGCTTCAGTCTCGGTCTGGCCCGCCGGCGCCGGCACGGCTTCATCGGTCTCGGCCTTCGGCGCCGGTGCGGCCGCCTCCGCTTGAACCGTCTGCTCGGAAGCCGCCGCTTCATTGTCGGCGCCTTCCTCGGCGGCGATTTCGACGGCCTTCTTGGTTTCAGCCTGGTCTCCCCGCACCGGAGTCGCCGGCGTTTCCTTGGACCTCCGCGGCGTCTTGGAAGGCTTCTCTTCCGCGGCGACTACAGCTGGTTCTTCGGTAGTCTCGGCCGCTTCGGCCTCTTTTTGCCGCTTGAGCTCCTCAGCCTTTCGTTCGCGTTCGGCCTTGGCCGCCTCCCGCGCGACCGCCCGAGCCGCCGCTTCCTTTTCCTTTTCGCGCTGCTGCTGCTGAATCTTGGCGTCCCAGAGCGAACGCCCCGCGATCACCGCCTCCGCGATGGTGCAGGTAAACAGCTTGATCGAGCGCAGGGCGTCGTCGTTCCCGGGGATGACGAAGTCGACCAAATCGGGATCGCCGTTGGTATCGACGACCGCGACGATGGGGATGCCCAGTCGATTCGCTTCCTTGACGGCAATGACCTCGTGCTGGGAGTCGACCACGAACAGCACGTCGGGCAGCCGATTCATGTTTCGAATTCCGCGAAGGTTGCTTTCCAGCTTTTTGCGTTCGCGCTCCAGTTGCGACACTTCCTTCTTGGAGAGACGGTCGTAAAAGCCACTCTCCTTCATTCCTTCCAATTCCTTATATCGACGAATGCTGTTCTGAACGGTTTGAAAATTCGTCAACAGGCCTCCCAGCCATCGATTGTTGACAAAGTGCATCCCGCAACGAATTGCCTCCTCCTCAATCGATTCCCGGGCCTGGCGTTTTGTGCCGACAAAAAGGACCTCCTTCCCTTCCGCGGCATGCTGGGCGACGAAATCCACAGCCTCCTTGAAGAGACGCAGGGTCTTTTGCAGATCGACGATATGAATTCCGCTGCGTTCTCCGAAAATGAACTCCTTCATCTTCGGATTCCAGCTGCGGGTCTGGTGGCCGAAGTGAACCCCCGCCTCCAGCAGCTCCTTAATCGAAATGGCGCTCAATCAGCTCCTCCTAACCTAACGTTTGGAAAATTGATAACGCTTGCGTGCGCCCGGCTGCCCGTACTTCTTCCGCTCCTTTTGCCGAGGGTCCCGCGTCAGGAAGCCGGCCTTTTTCAAAGAAGGGCGAAGTTCCGGGTCAAACTCCAGAAGCGCACGGGCGATTCCGTGGCGGACGGCGCCGGCCTGACCGGCGTATCCTCCGCCGCCTACGTTGACGTAAATGTCGAACTTATCGCGATTTGCCGTCAAATCAAGGGGCTGCGTGGCGACGACGCGCTGCGTCTTGTTTCGAAAATAGTCCTGAAAATCGACGTGATTGACCACAATCTGTCCGCTTCCAAGCATCAGGAACACTCGGGCTCTCGATGTCTTCCTCTTGCCCGTCCCGTAAAACTGAATCTTTTCCGCCATCGATTCAAATCCTTATGTCGTCAAAGGCCGAGGCCCCTGGGCCTGATGCGGATGCTCCTGGCCCGTGTAAATCTTGAGACGTTTCAACATCCGGCTCCCCAGCTTGTTTTTGGGCAGCATCCCCTTGACCGCAAAGAAAAGAACGCGTTCGGGATGCTTGGCCAGCAGCTGTCGCGCCGTTGTTTCTTTCAGGCCGCCGGGATACCTGCTGTGAGAATAATATTTCTTATCGTCAAGTTTCTGCCCTGTCAAACGAACCTTTTCGGCGTTGACTACCACCACGAAATCTCCCGTATCCAGGAAATCGGTGTAAATCGGTTTGTCCTTGCCCATCAACACGGTCGCAATGCGGGTTGCCAAACGCCCCAGGACCTGGCCCTGCGCATCCACCAAATGCCAGTTTCGTTCGATCTGATCCGCTTTCGGAAGATACGTTTTCATTCCCGACTCCTCGTCAGAGAACCCAAAATGGAAAAAGCTACTAGAATTTCCCATCCTATGTCAACTTGCGCCGCCGGCCCGGAAAGCGGGTTCTTTCCGCCCTTCGGATTCAGCTCGATTGAGCCACCGTAGCGACCGCCCGTCCCGATTCGATCCGCAGGCGTCCGCCCTCGGAGCGTCCGCATCCTCCCAATGCAAGTTCATCCACCCGCAAGCAAGACGGGGTTTTGCAAGCCGCAGCGCCGCCGAGCGACGATTCGGAAACCTTGGCGCCGATGCCGGCGCCGATTCGCGAAAAAATGCCGAAGTGTCAGTTTAACCGAACTCGCAGTCGAGATCACCTGCAAGGCGGCTTTAAGACTCCACCCTCATCGCGGGCCGAAACTCTTCCCATTTGGCTCCGCCCTCGGGAAAGTGAAAAAAGGTTCGCTCAAACGGCCCCCTGCAACGTTATAGGAGAATTGGAAGGCCCTGTGACTCATGTCACCGCGGTTGGCAAAGGGGCCGACGTACGATGTGAATTCAAGAATCGCTAAGGCCAAAGGAGCGAAAGGGACCTGACATGGGAATCGGAGACTGGTTTAAATCCGGATCAAAAAACCTGGTCGGCGTCGATATCGGATCTTCGTCGGTGAAGGTTGCGTCGATTCGAAGAAATGGGAGCCGGTTTGTAGCCGACGGGGTCGGCATTCGCCGCCTTCCGGAGGAGGCGATCATCGACGGGGTGATCATATCGAAAATTCCAGTCGCGGAAGCGATCGAAGAGATCTTTGCCGAGCTGAACCTCAAGCAGACCCGGGTCGCCACTTCCATCTCCGGGCACTCGGTCATCGTTAAAAAGGTCACTCTCCCGTATTTGGCCGACAGCGAACTGGACGAATCGATCCAATGGGAAGCCGAACAGTACATTCCCTTTGATATCTCGGACGTCAATATCGACTACCAAGTGGTTCGCAGGAGTGAAGACGAGCAGCGTATCGACGTCGTGCTGGTGGCCGCCAAGAAGGACAAAATCACCGATTATACGAGCGCGGTGTCGCTGGCGAGAAAAGTGCCGGTGGTCGTCGACATCGACGCCTTCGCACTTCAGAACGTCTTCGAAGTCAATTACGACCCCCAGCCTGAGATCCTTTACGCGCTGTTCAACATCGGTTCAAACGTGATGAACGCCAGCATCATCTCCGGAAACCAGTTTCTCTTTACCCGTGACATTTCGGTTGGGGGGAATCAGTACACCGAGTCCCTACAGCAGGAGCTGCATCTGAGCGCAGAAGAAGCGGAAGCCTACAAGCGCGGGGTCGACGTTCCGCCCGAATTGAAGGACAAGGTGGCTTCGATTCTGGAGGCCGTGACCGAGAACATTTCACTGGAGATCGAGAAGACGACCGATTACTTCAGAACCATTTCGGACGGGAAGGACATTTCGGAAATCTACTTATGCGGGGGCGCCAGTCGGACCAGCGGGCTGCGCTCCTATCTCAGCGAGAAATTCAAAGTCCCCGTCGAGATGTTGGATCCCTTCAAGAAAGTTCGTTTGGACAATCCATCGGGCCGGGCGGAGCCGATCGAGGAGATTGCAAGTGAGTTTGCCGTCGCTGTCGGTCTCGCCCTCCGAGCAGCTCAGGATCGATGACGCAATGATCAGAGTCAATCTAGTTCGTAGGCTGCGGGGTGGAAGGCGTGCTTCGGTTCCGGGAAGAACTCGCACGGAACTGTACAGTCTGCTGATCTTTCTTTTCGCGGCCGCAATCATGGGGTACTGGTACTGGTCGCTGAACATCGCCCTGGACCGCCTGCAGTCGGAAAAGGACGGCTTGATGCAGGAGCGCGGCCAGATCACGGCCATCAAGGCGGAAATGGACCGCTATGAGGCTGAAAAACGGGAGCTGCAAACCCGGATCGAGGTGATGGAGCAGTTGATGGCCAATCAGCGGGGACCGGTCAGGATGATGAACGCCCTGGTCGACAGCATGCCTTCTGAGCCGAAGCTCTGGCTGACCAAGCTGGATCAAAAGGACCGCTCCGTCGTGCTGCAGGGTTTTTCGGTCGACGTGCCGACCATCGCGGATTTCATCGCGCGTCTGGAACTGCAGGATGCGTTCCGCCAGGTGGACCTTTCCTACTGGCAAGTCGACGAGCAGGAATTCAAGTTCGAAGTGAACTGTGAATTGAACTAGTAGCGATGGCCCTTGGAAACTTTTCTTTCAGTCAACTTTCGCCGCGGAACCAGATTCTGGCGTTTACCGTCATTGTTCTGGGGTTGTGCGGCGTTGTGTATCGCTTTTACACCAGTCCCCTGCAGGCCGGCGTTGAGCGGCTTCGGTCGGAGGTGAGGCAGTTGCATAGAGATGTGGCAGAAGGGCAGGCTCTGCAGGCAAGGCTTCCCGAATTCAAGCGAAATCTGGAAGAGCAGGAGACGCGGTTGGCGACCCTCCGGGCCGCATTGCCCGACCAGAAGGAAACTTCCGAAATCATTCGCCGCATCCAGCAGCTTGCGGCCGAATCGAGCCTGGAATTGAAAAGCTTCAGTCCGAAGAGAACGATCCACAACGGATTCTACATTGACTGGCCAATCGAACTGTCGATGGAAGGCTCCTATCACAATCTGGGATCCTTCCTCGAGAAAGTCGCCGGTTTCGATCGGGTCGTCAACATTGAAAACCTTCAGATCGAGGCTTCCGAGGAGCAGACTCCGCCTGGCCGGACGATCCGGGCGACCTGCACGGCTACGACATTCGTGTTCGTAGACCCGGAGCGAAGCGAAAAGGCGCCCGGAAACGGCGGACGGCGAGGGGCTAGAGCGCACTAGCGAGGAGAGCATGAACGGGAATATGGTGCTGGCGGCGATCGTATGGGCCTTGTTGGGGACATCGGGCCTCTTTGCGGGTCAGTTTGATTCGCAGGGAAAGCGGGATCCGTTTCTCAATCTGCGCTCGCTCCCAACCGTAAACCCCGGCCCTCAGATCGTGCCGCCTCCTCCCTTGCGGGAACGCCCGCCGGGCCTTGCCGGGCTGTTGGTTTCCGAAGTCGTCGTGTCGGGAACCGCCTCCACCTACGACCGCAGGCTCGTCATCTTAAAGGACGTCGACCACGTAAGTTACATCGCCCGCGAAGGCACTCGTTTGTACGACGGCTTTATCCAGGAAATCAACGGGGACCGCGTTCACTTTGCCCGGGAGACCCTCCTCACGAACGGGACAAGAACGAGCTCCCTGGTGGTTAAGCGGCTCGACACGGAACAACAATAATGGAAATCATGCGAAAACAATTGCTAGCTTTGTGGATTGCGAGCCTGCTCGCCGCACCCGGGTTCTCCCAACAGCGGGATCCCTCCGCGCTCCGCGCGACATTTTCACCAAGCGCCCTGAAGCAGGAGACCTCTTTCGAAGGGGAACCGGTTTCGCTCAAGCTGGTCGACGTTTCCCTGGTGGACTTCTTTCGAACCATTTCCGAACTGAGCGGTCTCAACATTTTGATCGACCCCGACGTTTCCGGACTCGTGACGATCAACGTGGAGGAAGTGCCGTGGGACCAACTGTTTGAGGTCGTGCTGAAAAGTCACGGTTTGCGGGCAGGCATCGAAGGAAGCCTGGTCAGGATTTCGACCCGCCGCACGTTGCAGCAAGAAGAGGAGTCGGAGCAGGCGCTCAAGCGCGCGGCCTTTCTTGCGCAGGACACCGCCACAGTCACCCTGAACCTCAATTATGCGGTGGGAGAAGACATCCTGCGCACCCTGGAACGGCAATTGACGCAGCGCGGCGAACTGACGGTCGACTCGCGGACCAACACCGTCATTATTACGGACGTTCCGGAGGGGGTGCGAAAGATTTCCCGCCTGATTGAAACGCTGGACGCTCCGGAAAAGCAGGTGGAGATCGAAGCCAGGATCGTAGAGGCCACCACGCGCTTCGCCCGTCAGCTTGGCTCCGAACTCGGCATGCAATTCGGCAAGATTACCGATCGAGTCCAGGGGAGCGCCGATGTGGCGGCCCGAGTCGCCGATCCGATCGGCACGGCGAGCCTGACTACGGGCAAGATGCTGGATACGGTCCGGCTTGACGCCATTCTGACGGCCGCCGAAGCCCGAGGCGAAGCCCGCATCCTTTCCAAACCGCGGGTGACCGCCCAAAACAATGCCGAAGCCATCATCACCCAAGGCTCCAAGATCCCGATCCCGGTGCAGCAGAACTTCTCGACGTCCGTCCGCTTCGAAACGGCCGCCCTGCAGTTGACCGTCACGCCCCAGATCACCGAGGAAGAGACTGTTTCATTGAACATCCGAGTGGAAAACAACATTCCGGACTTCTCTCGAACCGTTCTAGGCATTCCCACGATTCTGACCAGCGAATCCCGAACTCGGGTGCTGGTTCAGGACGGCGGAACGACCGTCATCGGCGGAATCTACGTTGAGATCGACCGTGAAAACCTGAACAAGGTTCCGGCCCTCGGAGACATCCCCGTTCTGGGACATCTGTTCAAGAACACGACTAAGGAGCGCGAGACGCGGGAGATCCTCTTCTTCATTACGCCCCGCATTCGCCAATGAAAGCGACTCGGGCTCTTCGTCGAATGGAATCGTCGCCTCTGCGGTGACGATCTCGGGCCCGGTTGGATTGCGCGACATTTCGCGATGGGGCGTGAGTCCGAAAGCCCGCTCTGCGGCCTACCGGTCCCGTTCGAGTTCCGCTTCAACCCGCATTTCTCACACGGCTCCTGCTGCGGCGGAGCCGTGTGAGAAATGCGGGTTGAATTCAAGCGGGCGGAAGGGTTCATCGCTCGATCGTCCAGATCGTTTCACGAATCGCATCTGCTGCATCCGCAAAGCGAGCGGGCCTCTGCTATATTTCGATAGAATCCGTGCATGTGGCCCAACGCAAAACTTGCGCAGCTGCTTCACCCGTTGGGCTCCGGCTCGGAGTGGACTTGCAGCGAGCGCAGCGAATGAAAGCGAAAGGCAAACGGATAAAGCGGTCCAAATCGGCGTCGGTTCAACAGAAAACGTCCGAATTCGCCGCCTCCGCGGCTGGCGGCTCGAAACCCAATCAGGCCAGGTCTGGCCGCCTTCTGGCTGGGATGGCCGAAGACGGCATCGATGCTTTTTTGACCGCCCACCCTGCCAATCTTCGCTACCTGCTCAGTTTCTCCGGATCCGCCGGCATGGCGCTCTGCAGACAGGAGGGAACGCGGCTCATTGTGGACGGTCGCTACATCGAGCAGGCCAGGGAGGAATGTACGGGGGTCGAATGCGTACGGGCCCCCGACTCTCTGATTGAGGAATTGCGGCGAAGCCTTGCAGAGCCGGCGCCTGCGCGCCTGGCGCTGGAGGCCTCGCGCCTTCCCTGGGAGACGATTCTCCGCATCGAATCCTGGAGTCTGCCGATTGAACTCGTTCCCTCCTACAACCGGGTCGAGTCTCTCCGTATGGTCAAAGACGAGACGGAACTGGCCTGTTTGAGAAGAGCTTTCCAGTTGGCGGAAGAAGGATTTCGCGCGCTGCTGAGCCGGCTTTCCCCTGGAATGACGGAAGCCGCGGCGGCGGCAGAGCTGGAAGCGGCCTGCCGCAGGCTCGGCGCTGAAGGGATGGCCTTCGACACCATCATCGCTTCCGGTCGTCGATCCTCCCTGCCGCATGCCAGGGTCACCCATTCTCCCATCGACTTTTCCGAAATCCTTCTGATCGACTTCGGGATACGACTCGACGGATACTGCACAGACCTGACTCGCGTGTTGCTGCCGAGCCGATCACCCTCCCCCAAGGCGTTCCAGGCCGTAAGGGAAGCCAGACACGCTGCCTTGGCCCAAATTCGACCCGGCGCAACCAGCGCCCACGTCGATGCGGCAGCACGAGAAGTCATCGAAGCCGCCGGATTCGGCGAATGCTTCGGCCACAGCGCCGGTCACGGCCTGGGTCTCGAAGTTCACGAACTGCCTGGAATCAACTGTCGAGATGCAACGACGCTGAAAAAGGGAATGGTTTTTACGATCGAACCCGGAATTTACCTGCCAGGACGCTACGGCGTCCGCCTCGAGGACGTCGTAGCCGTGACCGACAACGGATTCGAACTGCTCAGCTCGCTCCCGCTGGAACTGGCCTTCGGGGACTAGCCCGGATCTGGCACGCGGATTCGGCGCGAGGCCTGGCGGAATAGGCGAATGGAAAATGCCGCCTTTACTTGCCGTTTTCCGGTAAAATCGCCCTTCCAGTGGGGACTGCGGATTCGGAACCGGATTTTCCTACGGGCCTTGACTCAAGAGTGCCCTGTCGTGAAAATAGGCCGACGCTTCCCTCAATTTTCGAGGAGATTCAATGAAGATCAGCGAAATCAAAGAGCTCATCGGGCTGTTGGAAGATTCCGCCATCGAAGAATTTGAAATGGAGAAGTCGGGAGTCAGAATCCG
>DATKAT010000281.1:0-2189 GCA_035514675.1 Acidobacteriota bacterium
GCATCGGAGCGCTTCCTTCGCCGCTGCACCGCCTCCCTCTTGCGCATCGCTTCCGGCAGCATGCGCAGGACGTCGTCGACGGCCACCAGATGGCTGAGGCCGTCGATGCGATCCACATGACGCGCCGGGAGCCGGGCGGACGCGTCCCATAAATAAAATGAGTTACGTTGGACGCCCGAGAGCAGAACCGCCCGTCGAACGGCCAGAATGAGGGCCGCCGGAAAGACCCTTCGAATGGAGTCGTCTTCGTAATTCTTGAGAATCGTCAACAGCGCGTTGCGATGCATCAGGTACCGCATCCTGGCGTCCGGGTGTCGGGAGAGGGTGCCATGGCCGCGGTGATAGATCACGGAGTCGGGGGCCAGCGCCACTTCGCCGCCTTCAAGCCAGATCCGCCAGCCCAGATCGACATCCTCGTAGACTGCGAAGTAGTCTTCGTCGAATCCTCCGAGATCGAGGAAATAGTCGCGCTCGATCAGCATGGCGCCGCCGCAGGGAAACAGCGCGCGGTCTTCTGTCGACACCTCGGAAGCCAGGCGTCCGATGTCCTTCTGGAGCGCGTAGCCCAGGTACTGCAGGGAAGAGCCGTTATAGTCGATCCGATCGCCGTTCCAGTTCAGAATGCGGCTGGCCACGCACCGAACGCCCCCCGAAAGGCGCTCCAGCCCGGCTTGCAGCCAATCCGGGTGCGCTCTGGCGTCGTTGTTGATCATGGCCAGAATCGGAGCCCGCGCCTCACGGGCCCCCCGATTGTTCGGCTGGCAGAATCCCTGATTGGTCGAGTTTTCAAGGACCCTGACCGTCGGGTGCTGGCTTCGAATCCATTCCACCGACCCATCGTCGCTGCCATTGTCCACGACGATGATTTCCCGGGCTCTCAAGGAGAGCAGGCTTGGAAGAAGGTTCTCCAAATGCTCCTTCCCGTTCCAATTGACCGTGATGACGGACACGTCAGAGGCGGATCGGGACATCCTTGGATTCTACAATAAGGCGGCTGATCTCCCGGTCCGCACGCTTGCGGCGACGCTGAATTTTCCTGCGCAGCGCCAGCGTCTCGGGGAGAAAAAACAGGTTCCAGGCGAAGTTTCGCAATTGCAGCAGCTTTCTCCGGGACGGCTGGCGCAAAGCCAGCAGTCCAGCCAGCGAACGCCGGAGGTTGGGGAATTCGTAGTTCTTGATCAGGGTGCGGATGTTGTTTCGCTCGCCCAGCAGCTCCCGCCACTCCATTCCGCGGGCCGCCTTGGTCGCGCCCCCGAAGTGATGGTAAGCGACCGCTCCGGGGCATGTGACCACCCGCTCCCCGAAAAGCCAGAGCCGCCAGCACAGATCGACGTCCTCGTGGTACATGAAGAAGCGGGCGTCGAAAGAACCAGCCGACAGGAACGACCCCCGATCAAATACAGCAGCGCCTGCCGACGCGAACAAGACTTCCGCCGCCTCATCGTACTGGCCATCGTCGGACTCCCACATCCCGCGGTCCCAGGTGTAGCCGAGAAAGTTCATGCAGCCTCCGACTCCGTTTAAGGTGCGAGGCCGATCGTAAAGCAGGATCTTGGAGGCGACGGCCGCAGCTCCGGTTCGCTCCGCCGTTCTCACCATTTCGCCGAGCCACGCCGGGTCCAGCTTCAGATCCGCGTTCAAGAGCGCCACAAACCTTGCGTTCGCGCTTTCCACAGCCAGATTTGCCGCCCTCGCGAATCCGAGATTTCGACGCTGCGGCAGCAGTCGGGCCCGCGGATGACGCTGCGCCAGATACTCGACGCTTCCGTCGTTGGAGTCGTTGTCGACGAAAATCCACTCGCTTGGCTGCCGGTCCTGGGCGGCGAGCGAATCGAGCAGCTCCGGCAGATACCGCCGACCGTTATAGTTGATGACCGCCACCGCTGCGGAGTCACGGGGCATGTTTAAACCACCGGCGAAGCCTTCGCGCTGCAAACTTCCAAAGAGGGAGCCGATTGAGCCGTTCGATCTCGTTCTCGAGAATTCCGACAAGCTCCTCCCGCGCATTCAGCAGAAAGTTCAGATCGTGGATCGCTACCTGCCGTTTTCGTTCGCGATCCAACCATTGAGCGACGGCCTGAAAAAACCTTTCATCTTCCGCCCAGAGGGCGGCCTCTGAATCCGGCTGCGAGGATTTCACGAGACCCTCGATCTCGGATCGGATCGAGTCGGACGGAGGCTGTTTGCAG
>DATKAT010000282.1:0-5161 GCA_035514675.1 Acidobacteriota bacterium
AAGGGGCCGCGCGTCAGCCCCCCCGTCGCAGGGAGGCACGGCGGGCGGTTCGCCAACTTCGGCGACTACTCGGTCAGCCTTTTCGAGCACATCGAGCTGCACGGCGAACCTCCTTCCCGCGCCTTGTTCGACATGGCGGCCGTCGCCATCGTCAAAAATCCCGCCTGGGCGCAGGCGGTTGAAATTCCCGCCCCGGTCCTGAAAAACGGCAAATGGGAGGAGCGCCCCGACAATCCCCGAAAAATCATCCTCTGGGAGCGCTTCGCCCGGGAAAGCATCATGAGGGATTTCTACCGGACGATGGCCGACTATCAACTCACAGACGCCTCCCCGTAAGAACGCCGGCAGGAAGGCGATGGAGGGCTCTGGCCGAACTCGCTCTCCATGCGGCAGTCCTGCCCGAGGCATTCGCAGGATCGACCTTCGGCGGTTCGGCGCCGATTTCGATGGCAACGCCGCCATCCTCCCCTAGCCCGTATTTCTCACACGGCTCCGTCGCGAGGCGGCGGATAACGACGCCTCGCGACGAACCCGCGTGCACACTCCGGGCTAAGACTTCTCAACGCGAGAAAAAAACCTTTCATTTTTCTTTTGAAATTGATATTTCTCATATAAAATTAATTCGCTCGATCCCGGCGGACGCGGCATCCTGCAGTGAATGGGGTTCCGCTGAGGGGCGAAGCACGAGAAACGGGCTCGAATTACGAAAAAACACGCTGGCATCGCAGGATGATTTTGGGGAGGAATGGGGTCAGGCCGCGCTGCGCGGCCGCTCAATGAGTGAACTGTTGGCGCACACCAAGGGCTCTCGCAGGGGATTCCGTAGAAGTGAGCGCAGGTTGAAGGGAGGTTGGCATGCATCGTAGGAGTCTGCTTTTACTGCTCGGGTTGCTAGCGACCCTGGCGGGTTGTTCCCAGAGCTCCCGTCCGCGCATCGCCGTGGGCGGCATCAGCGCCGAATCGAACACTTTTTATCCCAAGCTCTCCGAGATGCGCGTTCGCGATTTTGAATCGCGCGAGGAGTGGCTCCGAGAAGGCGCCCGCGGTCGGGGGGTGGTCAGAGGTCTGATTGAAACTTCCGAGCGCGTGGGGCTGGATCTGTACCCGGTGCTTTCAGCCAGAGCCTCTTCTCTGGGAACGGTCAGCGACTCGTCCTTTTCCAGCAACATGGATGAATTGATCCGCCAGTTGGAGTCGGCCGATCCCCGGTATGACGGCGTCTTCCTGGTTCTGCACGGGGCCATGGCGGTGGAAAGCTTCCCCCACGGCGACGCCGAAGTCGTACGCCGCGTCAGAGAGGCCATGGGGCCGGACGTCCCGATCGTGGTGACTCATGACTTTCACGCCAACGTTGCGCCCGAAATTGTGGAACACTCGGATGTCTTGATCACCTATAAAGAGAGCCCGCACCTGGACTCCAGAGAGCGCGGCGACCAGGCGGCGGAAATCATGGCGAAGATTGTGACGGGCCAGGTCAAGCCCGTCCAGGCTCTGGCCAAGCCCGCAATGCTTCTGAACCTGATTCATCACGATACGTTTACCGGCGTATTGAAGCCCATCGTGGCCGAGAGCCGACGGCTGGAGCGGGAGAATCCCAAAATCCTGGCCGTCAGCGTGCCAGGCGGCTACCAATGGGCCGACGTTCAACAGATGGGCCCGAGCGTGATCGTCGTAACCGACGGCGACCTCGAATTGGCGCAAAGGGAAGCGGATCGGCTTTCGGACATGCTGTGGGCCGTTCGAGACCAGCTTCCCTTTGCTCCGCCTGACACCGCGGCCGCAGTCCGGCAGGCCATGGAAAGCAGCAAGCAGCCCGTCGTTCTGATGGATACGGGCGACAACATCGGAGGAGGCTCCGCGGGCGACGGCACGCACGTCTTGAGTGAATTCCTTCGTCAGAAGACTCTTGGGTGGGTAATGTCCATTTCCGATCCTGAGGCCGTAGAGGCTGCCGTTCGAGCCGGCGTCGGCCAACCGTTTGATCAACTGGTGGGCGCCAAGACCGACGAACTGCATGGGGAGCCCGTGCGAATCAGGGGCCATGTTCGTTTTCTGAAGAACAGTCAGCATGATGGAGCCGGATTGAGCGCCGTCATCGAGGTGGAAGGATCGACCCGTGACCTGCAGAATCTGCTGCTGCTGACCAGCCGTCCTTCCGGCGCCCGCAACGCCGAAGAACTGCAGTCCAACGGGATCGATCCGTCGCAGCAGACGGTCATCGTTTCAAAGGGAACGGTTGCGCCCTTTGCGACGTTTCGAGACATCGCCGGAGAAATCATCCTGGCCAACACCCCGGGACCGACCAACGTCGACCCGGCTCAGTTCACCTATAAAAACGTGCGCCGGCCCTATTATGGGCTGGATTGAGGAGTTGGAAATCGGCGGCGCGACGCCCGCTCGAAACCCACAGCGCCGGACTGAAGGGCCGGTTGAGAATGACAGTAAGAATTCAAGGATGAATCGATGAAGAAAGCATTGCCGGCAATTGTTCTATCCGTGTTTATCGCGTCCGCATTACTGCACGCCCAGAGGCCCCGACTGGCCGTCGGCGGGCTGAGCGCCGAGTCCAATTCCTTTTATCCGGCGCTTTCGGAAATGAGACCGCGCGAATCCGCTTCGCGGGAGGAATGGATGCGCGAAAGCGCGCGCAGGGGCGTCCCGAGCGGCCTGATCGAGGCGTCGGAGCGTCTGGGCCTGGATCTCTATCCCGTCCTGACCGCCCGGGCATCGTTTCTGGGCAAGGTCAGCGACGCTTCCTTCGACTCCGCCCTCAACGAACTCATCCGGCAGTTGAAAACAGCGAGGCCCCCATTTGACGGAGTCTTTCTAGTCCTTCATGGGGCTATGGTCGCGGAAAGCTACCCGCACGGGGATTCCGAGGTGGTTCGCAGGGTCAGGGAGGCGATGGGGCCTGATTTTCCCATCGTCGTGACTCACGATTTTCATGGCAACGTCGCGCCTGAAATCGTGGAGCATTCCGATGTGCTGATCACCTACAAGGAGCATCCGCACGTGGATTCGAAGGAGCGCGGAATACAGGCGGCCGAGATCATGGCCCGCATGCTGGCAGGCGAAGTGAAGCCCGTGCAAGCCCTGGCCAAACCCGCCATGTTGTTGAATTTGATTCACCACAACACCTTTACAGGACCGCTCAAACCCGTGGTTGCGGAAAGCAGGCGTCTGGAAAAGGAGAATCCGAAGATCCTTGCCGCCAGCGTACCTGGGGGCTACCAGTGGGCGGACGTTCAGCAGATGGGGCCGAGCGCGATCGTGGTGACCGACAACGATCCGGAACTGGCGCAACGCGAAGCTCAGAGGCTTTCCGACATGCTCTGGGAACTGCGGGGCCAATTGGACTTCAACCCGCCGGACACGGCGGCCTCCGTGAGAATGGCCATGGAGAGCGAAAACACTCCCGTGATCCTGATGGACACCGGCGACAACATCGGAGGAGGCTCCGCGGGAGACAGCACTTTCTTCCTGAGCGAGTTCCTCAATCAGAAAGCCGAGGGCTGGGTGATGTCCATTTCCGATCCCGAAGCGGCTCAGGAGGCCGCCCGCGCTGGCGTCGGCAATGTCTTTGATGCGCTTGTAGGAGGGCAAACCGACGACTTGCACGGCCAACCGGTTCGCGTTCGCGGCCACGTGCGTGCGCTGAAGGCAAGTCAATACGACGCGGCCGGCCTCTCCGCCGTCATTGAAGTGGAAGGCTCCACCCGCGATCACCAGAACTTGCTGCTGCTGACCTCCAGACCCTCCGGCGGCAGAAGCGTGCAGGAGCTGACGAGCAACGGGATCGACCCTTCGAGCGCAAGAATGATCGTGTCGAAAGGCGCCGTCGCGCCCTTCGCCACGTTTCAACATGTCGCGGGAGAGATCATTCTGGTCAATTCGCCGGGTCCGACCGATGTAAATCCGGCCCGCTTCAAATACCGGAACGTGCGCCGACCCTATCACGGGCTGCCCGAATGAACTCTGAACTGAACCTTCACTTGCGGCCGAGTTTCACGCAGGGATGTTCCGGCGCTGTCGGTGGCCGGACTCGTGTCATGAGTCAGAAGTTCTTCGACAGTCCGTCGTCGCTGCATCCCGTCCGTCTGCGTTGCTCCTCGCGCACATATTCCCGATATGCGCGCTCCTCGCGCCTAGTCGGCCGGGCGCAGCGCCACCCTTGGTGTTGCGACGAACTTCTGACTGATGACACTAGTTCCGCATTTTTAAAACGGGTCCGTCGCGAGGCGTCGGAGAGCGGCGTGGAACCAAGGCGCGGGATGCAGGCCCGCGCAGTCGTACTCCCGCAGTACGTCGAGCAGGCTAAGCGCTCTGGTTCACTGGCACGCTGTCGTTTGTGCCGAGCGCGACCGCTCGGATTTCGCGCAGCGACGAACAGAGACGATGCGCGAGCATCGTCGAAGAGTAGCGACAAAGAAAGGCGGGCCGTCCCGCCGCCACAGGCGTTAGCGTGCCCGTGAACCGGAGCGCTTCTGTACGGCAATGCAGGAGACGCGCCGCTCTCCGACGCCTCGCCACGGATCCGTTTGAAAAGTGCAGTTCAGGCTAGCCCGGATTTCTCATACTGCTTCGTAGCGAGGCGACGGAAAGTGGCGTGGATGCAAGGCGCGCGACGAAAGCCCCCGCCGTCGTACTCGTGCAGTACGTCGAGCAGGCCAAGGAGCGGCAACGCAGCAGACGCGTCATTTTCCGACGCCGAAGTAGAAGCAGTATGAGAAATCCGGACTAAGACGATGGATCAGGGGCCGGACTTCTCGGTGCGACTGAAGCGGTCCAAGAGGAAGGGGGTCAGCCATAACAGCATACAGGCGGCCGCCAGAACCGCCGACGCCGGGCGAGTGAAGAAGTCCGCCAGCGAATCGGATTTGGTCAGATTCTGAATGAAGGTCTGCTCCAGACGGCCGCCCAGGATGATTCCAAGAACGACGGGGCCTAGGGGAATCCGGTTCCGCTCAAAAGCGAAGCCCAGCGCTCCCATCGCCAGCATGACTCCCACATCGAAAGAGCTGCCGGCGATGGCGTAGGAGCCTACGACGCAGAAGACCAGGATGACCGGCAACAGGAAGCTCCTGGGAATTCGGACCAACAGACTTCCGGCCCGAATCGCGACCAAGCCCAAGGGAATCAGGATCAGATTGGCCACCAGGAA
>DATKAT010000283.1:0-4228 GCA_035514675.1 Acidobacteriota bacterium
ACAAACGACATCAGGGCTCGAAACCGAATTCCGGCATCGTCGATCGCCCGGATCCGCGCCATCCCAGCAGGAAAGTCGGTCACGGCAAACGCAGAAAGCAGAGCCGCTTCCAGGTTGTCGGTGTAGTGAAGGCCCCGGCTCCGTCCGGCACCGCCAGCGAAGCCTCGTAAAGGGCTTCTCGCAGATTCTGCAGGTCGCTGGAACAGAGCCTCAACTGAAATGCCGTGCGCTGCAGATCATTGTCGCCCGCGCGAAGAACCGTCACCTGGCCCGTGTCCTGACTCGACGCAAAGGAAGCAGTAGCGGCGGACCAAAAAAGAACGATAGTGAAAACGATGCGTTGCATGCCGACCCCCTTAAGAATGGCCTCCTCCAGGCAGATAGAAAAGCGTGCAATATACTCATTAGACTCCAAATTTGCCATTGGAGTTCAAATAAGCCATTCAAATGTCCGCGTGAGTGGCTGGGCCCGGCGCTTTGGAGTGAGCTTCATCTCCCGGACAGCCGTCGGTAAATCAGAAAGGCGGCCAGAAAGAAGGCGGACACGCCTGCGGCCAAAAGAAACTTGTTTGCCAGCATGAAGGTCACGGCCGCATCGCCGTAGCGCACCGCCAGCGCGCCTTCTCCGAAGTAGCGCAATCCCCGCCCCAACAGCAGCGCCGACACGAAAGTCTTCAGCGGCACGCCGAAGCCTCCGGCGGCTGCGACGAAAGCCTTAAACGGAGTGGGAGGAGGAAGGATGGAGGGCACGGCGACGCTCAGGAAGCCGTTTCGTTCGATCCAACCGCGGATTTTCGCCGCGCGGATCGATTCGGAGCGCTTTCGGTAAAACCATTCCCGCCCTTTTCGCGCCATCCAGTAGAGCCAGAGGCTGCCGGAAAGCGATCCCAGGGTGGCCATCAGCGCATAAACAGGCATCATGGCGGGGTTGCGCATCGAGAGGACCATCACCAGCACGTCGTTGATGACGGGAAAGGAAAGAATCGAACTGTCCAGGAAGGCGACCACGAACAGCCCCATCGGCCCCAGTGAGGCGACCAGACTTTCGATCCATCCCGGCATCGAGGGTGCGTGTTCGACGCTGACTTCAGGCACTTTGAAAAAGTCGAATTGTAGCAGAGTCCAGCGGCTCCGGGCGTACATACCCGTCCCCCCGCCCGACCGCGCCCCGCTCGCTCATTCCGAGGTCAGCCAGACAGCCCCGAGACTCTTTGAACTGGCCGTTTGGAGGTGATAACTTCGCCGGCGGAAATTCAGAAACCGCAATATTTCCAAAGGAGACTATTTCATGGCTTTCAGGCTTCTGCTGACTGTGCTCTTACTGATCGCACCGGCCCTTGCAGCCGGGGAGACGCCCGAGGAGAGGCTGGCCGCAAAGGGCTTAAAACTTCCGCCGCCCGAAGCTCCTGTGGCCGCTTACGTGACCTCTGTGAGGGTCGGCAACCTTCTGTTTCTGTCCGGACACGGAGAATGCGGCGAAACGGTCAAAAGCGGCAAAGTCGGACGCGATCTGACCGTCGAAGAAGGCGCTCACTCCGCTCAACGGGTAGGGCTTTGCATGCTGGCGACCATTCGGGAAGCTCTGGGCGAACTGTCCAAAGTGAAGCGGTTCGTTCGCATTCTCGGCATGGTCAACGCCACCGAAGACTTCACCGACCATCCCAGGGTGATGAACGGATTCTCGGAACTGATGGTTACGGCGTTCGGCGAGGCCGGCCTGGCCGCCCGGGCGTCGGTCGGAATGAGCTCGCTGCCCTTCGACATCCCCGTGGAGATTGAGGCGATCGTCGAGGTGAAGGAATAGGTTTCAGGTTTCAGGTTGCAGGTTTCAGGTTTCAGGCTGGGAGTTTTGGGAAGTGAGACGGCGTCCCGCCAGAAGCCTCTCGCAGACTAAATCCGATCAAGCGCTTGACAGAACCCTGCCCGCTGTCGTTTGCTCTTTCCTGATGAAAACGCTTGAGGATCGGCAGTCGCAAATCAAAACGGCATTCGAGCGCAACCAGAAGGCACTGACCCTGCGTCCGACTTTAGGCCGAGGAACGGCGGTCACCCGGGTCCGGATGGTCGACGGATTGACCTGCGAGGTTGAGGAGGGGCCCTGGAAAATAGTTGCCGACATGGGTGAGAAATCCGGCGGCTGCAACGGCGGCCCCAATCCTGGATTTCTGGGGAGGGCGGCTCTGGGAAGCTGTCTGGCCGTCGGTTACGTCCTATGGGCGGCCAAGCGGGATCTGCCGCTGATCTCGTTGGAAGTCGAAGTTCAGGCTGACTACGACTCTCGCAGTTATCACGGCATCGGCGAAGCGAAGCCGGGATACCAGCAAGTCCGGTATGTGGTGCGCATTGAAAGCCCCGCCGCCGAGGAGGAGATCCGGGCCGTTCTGGACGAAGCGGACGCCCATAGCGATTATCTCGCCGTATTCGCGCGTCCTCAGGAAGTTCGGCGCGAGGTCGAGATCGTCGAATCCAGGCAGACTTGACGACGATGGATGCAAGACTGCAGAGGCGAATCCAGCGCTACGGGTGGGACAAAGCCTCCGCCTACTACGACCGGTTCTGGGAGAGGCAGTTGACGCCGGCCCGCCTGCGCTTATTGGACCTGGCCGCGCCGGGCTCCGGCGAGCGCGTTCTGGACCTGGCCTGCGGCACCGGGGCCGTTACGTTTCCGGCGGCCGAGGCGGCAGGACCGGACGGCTGGGTCGTCGGTACGGATCTTTCCGAACGGATGATTCGGTCGGTCCGGCAGGAGGCGGTCAAGCGCGGCCTGGCGCACGTTGAGTTCAAACGGCAGGATGCGGAGCGGATTGAATTTCCGGATGCCTCGTTCGACCTGGTGCTCTGCTCGCTGGGTCTAATGTACGTTGCAGATCCCCTGGAGTCGCTCCGTGAAATGAAGAGGGTCCTGAAGCCGGGCGGACGCGCCGTCGCGTCAGTCTGGGGCGCGCGCAAAAATTGCGGCTGGGCGGAGATTTTTCCGATCGTCGACGCGCGCGTAGAGTCCGAAGTCTGCCCTCTCTTTTTTCGACTGGGCGGCGGAAAGGCGCTCCACGAGGCTTTTGCGGCGGCCGGATTCGGATCGATTCAAGCAGAGCGCCTGTCCACGATTCTGGAATATGATGCCGCCGAAGGCGCCATCGGGGCCGCTTTCGCTGGCGGGCCCGTCGCCCTGGCCTATTCGCGCTTTGACGAATCGACCCGACAATCCGCCCACGCCGAATATCTGGCTTCCATCGAGCGGTTTCGCAGCGGCTCGGGATTTCGGATTCCCGGCGAATTCGTCATCTGCCGGGGCAGTAACGGCGGAACGCGTCCCCTTTGACAGTCGACAGCGGATTCCAATGGGCAGGGCCATGCCGGCCGAGTGCGACGCGGCCCCCTCATTGTGCTATTCGAGCTGAGGTACGCAGAACTGTCAATCGTTGGAAGAGCCGTCCCATCGGCGCCTTTTTCAATCGGACCCCTTAAACGCGGAGTTCGGCGCCTTCCTGAGGTACATGTAGAAGTGGTTTCCGATGTTTCCGGCGCGCCCGATTCGAAACAGGATCAGATCGAGGTATCGCAGAGGGAACAGCAGCCAGCCGAGCAAGAAGTGAACGACGGGCCGGAGCGTCTTCGAGGGCATCCACAGCTTGCAGTATTCCAGGGTAAAGACCAGAAGAGTAGCCGTTGGGCCGGTCCGCCAGCCCTCGGCCAATACCGACAGGGGGCCGAGAAGCAGTCGCAGACCGTCGGGTGTAAACCTGCGGTAATCGCTCGGGTACGGGTGAAAGGGGTGACAAAAGGGAACGACAAGATGGGCGGTTCCGCCCGGTTCAAGGCATCGGTGAATTTCCGAAAGAACCATTTCCGGACGAGCCGCATGCTCCAGGACCGCGTCGCATTCGACGCGGGTGAACCGATCGCGCTGAAATGGAAGGCGTTCGGCGTTGCAGACCACGTCGAGGCCCGGCAACCGGATGATGTCAACGTTGACCCAGCCCTCGACGCTGCTCCCAGCTCCGCCGATATATAGATTCCAGCGTCCCATGGGGCATTTGCTTTCTGCGAGCCGCTCCGCCGGATTCTCAACAAGCGGGCGGGGCGGCATCAGCAGGCGATGCAATCTCCGATTGCGCCTGATCCAGGATGCCGCCACTGGATTCCTTGAACCCGCTTTCATCTCTGCTATGTCGACGGTCGATTCGCTCCGGCGGAACCCGCATGGAAAGCGGAAGCTCAGGCGTCCCGT
>DATKAT010000284.1:0-7674 GCA_035514675.1 Acidobacteriota bacterium
TTATCTGGGGGTGCAGCCCCAGCTCTTTAACATCGGGGCGTACAAGTCGGCTCATGAGATCTTCACGCGGACATCGATGTCGGAGGAGAGCCGGGAGGACAGCGCCCGTCTATTGCGGGACATTCAGGATCGCCTGCTGGATCGAATCGCCTTCCGCAAGCAAGTCTCCCGTCAGCTCGCGCAGGAGTGGGTCGATCAGGGCCCCTATGTGGCCCCGAAGGCTCTGCAGTTCGGACTGGTCGATCGCCTTTGCTATCCGGACGAACTGGAGGAGCATCTTCGCAAGCGTCATCCCGGCATACGAAAGTTGCCGTTGAAGAAATTGCGGGTGGGTGAAGGGCTGTTGCGTCGGGTGTTCGGCGTGCTCCGGCCCAGCGTGGCGCTGATCATCGCCGAGGGGATCATCGCTCCCGGGCCGTCCCGACGCTCATTCGGCCGCTGGCCGATCCTGGGATCCGAAACGATCATCGAGCTGCTTCGCTCGGCTCGAAAGCGCAAGAGGACTAAGGCGGTAGTGATCCGAATCGACTCGCCCGGCGGATCCGCGCTGGAGTCGGATCGGATCTGGCGGGAGATTTTGCTGACCGACCGGGAAAAGCCGGTGGTCATTTCCTTTGGCAACGTAGCGGCCAGCGGCGGATACTATATCGCGGCGGGCGGGCGGCGGATCGTCGCCTCGGCAGCCAGCATTACCGGTTCCATTGGGGTGATTGGAGGGAAGTTCAATGTGGCGGAGCTTCTCAAGCGTCTCGGCGTAGCCGTCGACTCGATCGAACTGGGGGCCCGCTCCGGCATGTCGTCCGCAACTCGCCCCTACGCGGAGGATGAAGCGGAATCGGTAAGAGAAAGTCTTCGCTTCTTCTACGAAGATCTATTCCTAAAAAAGGCGGCCGAAGCAAGGAAGATGGAACCCGATCAATTGCGTCCGCTGGCCGAAGGCCGCATCTGGAGCGGCGGGAGGGCGCTGCAGTCCAGTCTGGTCGATGAAATCGGGAATGTATTGAGCGCGGTGGACCTTGCCAAGCGCCTGGCTGGCCTGGAGGGAAGGCGAGTTCGCCTGCTGACCCGGTCCGCCCCGAGGCGCTTGGGAAGCCTGTTGTCGCTTCCGGGACTTTACTGGAGTCGTTTGCCCCGCACCTTGAGCGAACCGCTTGCGCTGGACGTTCGCGATCTGAGGATCTACTGATCCGGCGGGGATTCGGCGCGGCCTGCGGTCGGCGTCTTGCTTTTCAGATCCAGCTGAATATTTTCGACCGCCATGTCCTTGTCGACCGCCTTTAGCATGTCATACAGCGTCAAGGCGGCGACCGCGACCGCCGTCAGCGCCTCCATCTCGACTCCCGTCGCCCAGCGGCAACGTACTTCGCTTCGAATTTCCAGCGAGTTTTCGCCGAATCCGATTTCGACGTCGATCCAATCGAGCTGGATCTGATGGCACAGCGGAATCAGGACGGCCGTCTGTTTAGCCGCCTGAATCCCAGCCAGACGCGCCGCCTCGAACGGTTGCCCCTTCGGAATCGCCTGCTTGCCGATCGCTTCCAGCGTTTGCGGCGAAACGCGTAGCCGTGCGGAAGCGCGGGCCGTGCGAAACTGCGACTCCTTCTGCGAGATGTCGACCATCCTCGCCCGACCCTTGTCATCCAGATGAGTCCACTTCACTGGTCTTTTCCTCGAAAATAATGGTTTCAACCCATGCGCCCGCCGCCAGCTCCGAGCAGTCGGCCTCCATAACAAACATCGCGTTGGCGCTGGAAAAGGCGATCAGATCGGCCGATCCCTTCGTAGGGACGGGTGCGACCTCGAAATGCCGGCCATTTCGCCGTATCCGGCCCGGTCTATAGAACCGTCGCCCGGGGTTTTGCACAACTTCCTCCGTCAGCTTCGCCCGGACCTGCAGCGGATCGAAACGGCGAAAGCCCATCCGCTTCCGCACGGCTGGTCGGACGTAGAGCTGAAAAGTGACGTAACAGGAAACCGGATTCCCGGGAAGGCCGAACAAAACGCACTTGCTCCTGCGGGCGACCAGAACGGGCTTGCCCGGCTTGACGGCGGCTTTGTGGAAGATGACTTCGAAGCCCTCCGCTGCCAGGATCCTGGGGACCAGATCATAGAGACCCATGGAGACTCCGCCGCTCAAGAGGATGAAGTCGCGGTCCCGAGCCGCGCGCAGCGCCGCTCGGGTAGGCTCCGGCTCGTCCGGGATGATCGGACCCGTCTCGCATGTCATGCCAAGGCCCTGACAGAGAGCCGCCAGCATGTGGGAGTTTGAATCCCGGATCTTTCCGGCGGCGGGGAGTTCGTTCACCGGGGTCAATTCGCTTCCGGTGGATTGAATCCGGGCCGTCAGACCTCGAAAGACGCGCGGCGCGGCTTGGCCGAACATGGCAAGAACGCCCGCCTCCGGAGCCGCAATCAGGCGGCCCCGCTCCAGGACCATTGACCCCTTTGCAACCAGACTTCCCTGCCGGCTCACATTCTGCCCCGGCGAAACGCTCTGCAAAATCTCGACCCGGCCCTCCCGCTCGCGGGTCGCTTCAACCTTCTGGACAGCGTCCGCCCCGGAGGGGATCGGGGCGCCCGTCATAATTCGAATCGCCTGGCCCGGCTTGACCTCCAGCCGGACCGGCGCTCCGGCCGGCTGCTCGCCGACGATTGCCAACTGCGCCGGCGCTTTGGCGGCGTCCTGAGATCGGACGGCAAAGCCGTCCATCATGGCCTTGTCAAAAGGCGGCATGTCCATATCGGCGCAGACCTCATCGGCCAGCGCCCGCCCCCTGCAGTGCTCCAAGAGCGTCGCTTCCGGCTCCGGCTCCGGGATCTGTTCCAGCATGCGCCCCAGCGACTCTTCGTAAGTGGGCAATTCCTTCATCGCTCCTCGCCTCGAAACCTTTCCACCCTCAGGCTCGTCTGAATCGCAGCGCCTGCACGGCTTTCTATATTATGAATATAGTGTCGGACGAATGCGTATCACTCGCGCAAAAATCGAACTTTTGTTCAATTGCCATCGTTAAGGCGTAGAGGAAGGTGCAAGAGGTTGAGAATGAAGCGGAAAATCATCATCGCCGCCAGCTTATTGGCGCTGCTGGCCGTGATTGTCGCCGTCAGCGTCGGCGCTCGCCGGGGAGAGGTGGCGCTCGTAGAGACGGAGTCCGTGTCTCTGACGCCCGAGCTCGTGGCGAAGGTCTCGGCAACCGGCCAAATACGGCCCAAGGAATACGTGGAGCTGCAGGCGGAGATTGCCGGCGTGGTCACAGCGCTACACTTCAAAGAGGGGGATCGAGTCGAACGCGGCGACGTTCTGCTGCAGATCGATCCGGTTCAGACCGAGTCGGAGACCCGGGCCCAAGAAGCGATCCTGGAGGCCTCTCTGGCGGAAAGCCGGAATCAGTTTGCCCAAATCAGCGTACAGGAGTCCAACGTGCGCCGCGACCAGTCGGCGGTGGCCGTAGCGGAAGCCGAACTGGATCGCGCGGCGCAGCAGTTGCGGCTGGCGCAGGCGAATTTTGACCGTCGTCAGCAGCTGTTCGAGGACAACCTCGTGTCCAGGGATATTTATGAAGTCGCCCAGACCGAGCTGATTAATGCCGAGGGAGCGTTGAAAACGGCGCGGGCTCGACTGGAGCAGGCCGTGGCTCAACTGCGGGTCGCACAGGTAGTGCTCGAACAGGCCTCCCTGGGGCATGAGGCCGCTCTGAGCCGGGTGCGCCAGCAACAGGCTATGCTTCGAAGGAGCCAGGACTTGCTGTCTAAAACCGTCATTCGTTCGCCATTGGGCGGCGTTATCACCCAAATGCATGTGGAAGTCGGCGAACGCGCCGTCCCGGGGACCCTCAACAGTCCGGCCGCGACCCTGATGGTCATTGCGGATCTTTCGGTGATCGAGGCTGAGGTCGAAGTGGATGAGACCGATATCGTCGATGTTGAGTTCGGTCAGGAAGCGATCATTAAGGTCGACGCGCTTCCGAACCAGGAGCTGAAGGGAAGGGTGACCGAAGTCGGAACTTCTGCGATTCAGTTGGCAGCCAGCCAGACGCGAGAAGCAAAGGAGTTCAAGGTTGTCGTGCAGTTAGAGAATCCGCCGGGAGGGCTTCGGCCCGGACTCAGCTGCACCTCTGAGATCACCACGGCGACGCGCCTGAAGGTGTTGACGGTTCCCATACAGTCGCTCACGATTCGCGAGTTTCCCGTCGGGCCGGACGGCGGCCCCATCAAGGAAGCTCCTAAGCCGGGCTCAGAGCGCGACCCTGAGGCGCAGCCCGAGCGCAAGGAATTCGAGGGGGTGTTCGTGGTGGAAAACGGCAAGGTGGAGTTTTACCCGGTTGACACCGGGATTATGGGCGACACCCGCGTCGAAATCCTGTCCGGGATCAAGGAGGGCGCCGTCATCGTGTCAGGACCATACAGAACGCTGCGCACGCTGACGGATGGAGATGCGGTCAAGATCGATCGGGAAAGGAAAACCTGAGCCATGTCCTCCGAAGCGATGATCAAGACGGTCGACCTCTGGAAGACCTATGAAATGGGATCCGAGCAGATTCACGCCCTGCACGGAGTTTCCTTGGAAATCGAGCGGAATGAATACGTGGCGATCATGGGTCCATCGGGCTCCGGAAAGTCCACCCTGATGAACTTGATCGGGTGTCTGGACACGCCGACTCGGGGCGAGTACTTCCTGAACAGCCGGCTCGTCAGCGATATGGACGATGACGAACTCGCTCGAATCCGCAACCAGGAGATCGGCTTCGTCTTCCAGACTTTCAACCTGCTTCCGCGAGCCACGGCTTTGCAAAACGTCGAGCTGCCCCTTGTGTACAGCGGCATGCCGGCAGCTGAGAGGCGCGAACGCGCCGCCGGCGTCCTTCGGCAAGTGGAGCTCGCGGACCGAATGGATCATCGTCCCAACGAATTGTCCGGCGGTCAGCGTCAACGGGTGGCCGTCGCGCGTGCGCTTGTCAACGATCCGTCCATCATTCTGGCCGACGAGCCGACTGGAAATCTTGACTCTAAGACGGGCGAAGAAATTATGCTGCTCTTCGAAAGGCTGCACGAGGCGGGGCACACCATCATTCTAGTGACTCACGAATCCGACATCGCAGCCAAGGCTGACCGCTGCATCCAGCTGTTGGACGGCCGGATTCACCGGGACGAGCGCAGTCTTGACGGGCGCCTCGTTCCCTCCCGGTAATCTGCGTTACTGTTCTCGGGCCCAGTGACCGGGGGCAATCTCGCGCAAAGTCCCCGGCTCGGCAGGCGGATGAATTCGGGGGGGCGAGTCCAGCCGGCGGCCGCCTATTTCCAGCGGGCTGACCTCGAGAAGAGCTTGCGTATAGGGGTGCCTGGGACTGGAGAATATGGCTGAGGCCGGTCCCATTTCGACGACCTGCCCGCGCCAGACGACGGCCATTCGGCGACACATTCTTCGGATCACGGGCAGACTGTGGGAAATCAGCAGGATAGCGAGATTCCTCTCTCGATTAAACGATGCGAGGAGGTCCAGGATCTGGGCTTGGCCGGAAAGGTCCACGGCCGACGTCGGCTCGTCTGCGATCAACAGTTCGGGTTCGCATGCGATGGCGCGCGCGATGGCGACTCGCTGCCGCTGCCCGCCGGAAAACTCCTGCGGGCGCTTAAAATAGTCGGCCGCCTGAAGACCCACCGCCTGCAGCAATTCCTCCACTCTCCCGCGACGCTCGCGGCGGCAACCGATTCCGTGAATCCGCAGCGGCTCCGCCACGATTGCGCCCGCCATCAATAACGGATTCAGCGAGGCGGCCGGATCCTGGAAGACGGCCTGCATGTAGCGCCGCCGGGCTCTCAGTTGGGGCGGCTTCAGCCCGAGCCAGTCTTCGCCCCTGAATCGAATGGTCCCGCTGTCGACACGCTCAAGGCGAAGGATGCAGCGCGCAAGCGTGGTTTTTCCGGATCCCGATTCGCCTACGATGCCGAAACATTCCCCTCTTTCCACATCCAGAGAAATGTCTCGGACCGCGCGGACGGATTCGCCGCGCCTCTCGACAAAGGCGAGGGAAACATCCCTGACGACCAGCAGAGGTTCGTCGTCTTCAGATGCCGCTCTCTCCAGGGAATGCACGGATCAGCTCCTTGGTGTATTCGTGTTGCGGGTGAGTGAACAGCTCCGGGCAAGGGCCTTCTTCAACGACCCTGCCGCCGCGCATCACCGCAACTCGATCCGCAATCATGGAAACAGATTCTAACTCGTGTGAAATGAATAAGATAGAGATCCCGTGGCGACGAGACAGGCGTTTCAGGAGGCAGAGGATTCTGGCCCGAGTCGTTCCATCCAGCGCACTGGTCGCCTCGTCGGCCAGAATCAGCTTCGGCCGCCCGGAAAGGGCCATAGCGATTAGAACCCGCTGGCGCATTCCACCGGAAAGTTCGTGCGGATACAGATAAAAGACTCGTTCCGGCTCTTCCAGGCCCGCCTCTTGCATTAATTGAAGGGTCATTCGTTTGGCCTCCGCTCGAGTTTCCTGGAAGTAGCACCGCCGCGTCTCGGCAACCTGCCTCCCGACCAGCATCAGGGGGTTGAGCGAGGATTGGGGTTCTTGATGAATCAAGGCGATCTGTCGGCCGCGGACTCGGCGCAGTTCTTCCTGCGGAAGCCCCAGCAGGGATCGCCCGCGGAATTCGATCTTTCCGGACTCGATGGTCATGGCGGGGTGCAGCAATCCCAGGATTGCCAAGGCGGTTTGCGATTTGCCCGCTCCCGACTCTCCGACCAGACCAAGAATCTCTCCCGCCTGCACGCGTAGAGACAGTCCGCTCAGGATCGCGGTCGTCCTCTTGCGAAGACGGACGGAGAGCCTCAAATCTTCGATCCGCAGCAACTGTTCCGCTTCCTTCAAACGATCCGAACCCCTTTGAGCGCCGGTTGGGCTCAAAAACGCGCTTGCGATCCAGCGACGGGGCGGGCGGCGCCCATCAGATCGCAACCGTTTCCCGATGCTCGCCAAATACCTGTCGCAAGGCATTGGAGATCTCGCCGACGGTGGCTAGAGCCTCGACTGCGTCAATCAGATGCGGGAGGAGGTTTTCGGTCCCCGCCGCAGCTTGGCGGATCGAAGCCAGCAAAGCATCGACTTTTTCGGAGTCGCGGCGGAGCCTCATCTCTTCGAGCCGCCGAACCTGCTCCATTTCCAGCTCGGGTTCGATTCGCAGTATTTCAATGGGGGAATGCGAGTCTTCCCGAAAGCAGTTGACGCCCACTACCGCCTCGCTGCCCGACTCCAAACTCTTTTGATGCTGATAGGCGGCCTCCTGAATCTCTGCTTGAACATATCCGGACTCGATCGCGGCGAGCATTCCGCCCAGATTGCGCACTTTGTCCATGTAATGAAGCGCCTCGGCCTCCAGCTGCCCGGTCAGATGCTCCACATACCAACTGCCGCCCAGAGGATCCGCCGCCGCCGCCGCTCCGCTTTCGTAAGCCAGGATCTGTTGCGTGCGCAAGGCCAGCTTGGCGGACTGCTCCGTGGGCAGCGCCAGCGCCTCGTCTCGCGCGTTGGTGTGCAGCGACTGAGCGCCCCCGCACACCGCCGCCAGGGCCTGCAGCGTGACCCGGACTACGTTGTTGTCCGGCTGCTGGGCCGTCAAACTGCTCCCTGCCGTCTGTGCGTGAAAGCGCAGCGTCTGCGAACGCTCGTCCTGGGCCCC
>DATKAT010000285.1:0-12933 GCA_035514675.1 Acidobacteriota bacterium
CCACGATCTGTTCGATGTTCTGAGCCGAATAGTGGTGACCGGTGTCCACCAGGACTTTGGCCCGAGTCCCCGCATGCCTGGAAAGCAGCAGGGCCATTCCCCAGTCTGCGATATCGGTGTGGTAGAAAGCCGGTTCGAAAGTCTTGTATTCCACCAGGAGTCGCTGGATCGGATCGAGTCGAGCGTGCAACTGGCTGAGCCCCTCTTGAAACCAGAGACGCCGCTGCCTGATGTTCGAAGTCCCTGGATAGTTTGAACCGTCGGCGAACCACAGGGAAAGGTCCCGGCTTCCGATTCGCTTGGCCAGTTCCAGGCTCATGCATGGCGCGCCGCATCCCAGCCAGAGGACTGCGAAGCCACCCGGAAGCGACCAGACCCGGTGCGAGGAGGAAGTCAGCGGGCGCCACCAGAAGTGCTGGATCTTGCAGGCGAGAAACTTCCCATGGCCGGTTACGTTTCATGCCAGGACGCCGGTTTGCCTTTTCGTTCGTTCACTGATAGTCTCTGCAAGAGTTCCTAATGTCCCGTGAAAGCTTCATGAGGATACGGTTTCCTTCTCACCGGTGGATCCTTCTGTGGTCGGTCCTGTGGGTCGGCTTCACTTCCGTCGCAATTGGGCGTGAGACTTCCTGTCCACTGACCACCATCAATGTCGCCCCTCTCAACGACCTCGGACCCGGGGAGTACAAACCGGGCGTCATTGGAGGTCTTTATCCAGACGGAATGAACAACCGTCCGCAGGCTCACGACTTGGCAGGGCGGGACATCGCGATGAATTTCATTCTTCCACGAAACGCCATGGGGCAGGTGGATCCGGCGGGAGGACGAATCGGACTGATTTCGATCGGCATGTCCAACACCCAACTGGAGTTCGACGGTCAGGAGTACACATTCAAGCCCCGGGCTGAAGCGGATCCCGCCACAAATCCTGCGCTAGTTCTTGTGAACGGCGCTCAGGGAGGCCAGACTGCAAAGTGGTGGAGCCGACCTCATGCGCCGGCATGGGAGGTCCTGGAGGAGCGCATTCTGGAAGCAGGGCTCACGCCCGCGCAGGTTCAGGTTGCGTGGATCAAGCAGGCCGAAAGGAATCCCGCCGAACTCGGGGAATTTCCAGCGCATGCCCAGGTGCTGCAGCAGCACCTGGAGGCGATCGTCCAGATTGCAAGGGCCAAGTATCCGAATCTGCGGATCGTCTACCTGTCCAGTCGGACGCGCTCCTACACGGACGACCCTGCAACGATCAATCCCGAGCCCTATGCGTTCGAGTCGGGGTTTGCAGTGCGATGGCTGATTGAAAAGCAGCTCTCCGGTGACTCTGGGTTGAATTTCGACCCCGCTGCAGGCGTGGCGCCATGGTTGTCTTGGGGCCCCTACGTGTGGGCGGATGGAGAAGCCGGCAGATCGGACGGCTTCGTCTGGTCGTGCACTGACGTCGCTGCGGACTTCACTCACCCCTCGGCAAGCGGCAGGGCCAAGGTCGCCGACCAGCTGCTTGCGTTTTTCAAGACCGATCCGACCGCAACGCCGTGGTTTCTGCACGGCGACGCAGCGGGAGCGCCTCCCGAGGTTGAGGCTTACGCCGATGTGAGTGAAGGTCATGTTCCGCTGACAGTGCAATTCTCCGCCATCGCTGACGATCCTGACGGCTCCGTGACGGAGTTCGCATGGACGTTTGACGACGGAGGCTTTTCTTTCGAGCAGAATCCCGGCAGGATCTTTCCGGCTCCGGGCTTTTACGAAGTTCGACTCACCGTTTCAGACAACGATGGAAACACTGCCTTGGCAACCATCCCCATCGCGGCAATCGAATCTGGAGATCCAAGCCCTCCCCAGATCGTCGAGCCGACAGCCTTGGCGGACGGCGTCTTGGGAGTCCCTTTCTCTGCGACATTCAAGGCCGTCGGAAGCAGTCCGATTTCATGGAATGTGGTCGCGGGCGAACTGCCGCCGGGCATGGCGCTCTCTCCGGAAGGGGGCTACGAGGGGATTCCTGATCTTGTCGGAGACTACGTCTTCTCCGTCGAGGCAGTCAACTTGGCCGGATCGGATTTCAGAGACTACATCCATTCCATTCTGGAAAGCGAGTCGGGCGGCGTCATTCATCCATTCAGCCCCGTTGGAGACGCGCACGTCGCCGACGTAGTCCGAGCCGATTCGAACTTCGGGTCTCTCGATACGCTGCTGGCGAGAACGACAAACGCCGTCGGTCGCAACGCTCGGTCCTTTCTGAAGTTCGATTTGTCGAGCCTCGATTGCACGCTGACGTCTGCCCAGCTTCAGATGTTTCTCGACAGCATCTCTCTGAGCAACGGTCCCCCAATCTGGGCTTATTCGGTACAAGAAGATTCGTGGGATGAAGCGACGATCACCTGGAACAATCAGCCGCCGGCGGAAGCGCCGTTGGATTTCGTACAGATGGCCGCAGCCGGCAGCACCTATTCCTTTGACGTGACAGCGTTCGTCTTGCAGCAGTTCGGAAACGACGGGATCGTCGGATTCAGCCTTCGCTTCGATACGGTCTCGAACGCGCTAGTCTCGTTTGACAGTCGGGAAGGCGCCAACCCGCCCGTGCTGGAAGTCGCCTGCGAGCCGTGATGCTTCCGGATTAACTGCATCGGTCCTGGCCCGCATTTCTCACACGCCTCCTGCTACGACGCCGGATAGCGGCGAGTCTGCTGCGTTGCCGCTCCTCGGCCTGCTCGACGTACTTCACGAGTACGACTGCGCGGGCCGTCGTCGCGCGCCTTGCATCCGCGCCGCTCTCCGCCGCCTCGCTACGAACCGGCGAGAGAAATGCGGGCTAAGAGACGATATCCCCGTTTTGCGACCGAGACTGCACGACGGCCAGCATCGCCGGGAGAAATCTCCCGGAATTTTCATCAATGAAATGCTTCTCTCAGCTCCCGAGCCGAGAGATCGCCAAGCAGCTTGTGCCAGAGATGTCCTTCATTGTTCTCGACGGTGGAAACGATCTCGCGCATTCTCTCAAGAACAGCAGGCGAATCCTCTTCGTACACGTCCCCTTGCAGCAATTTGAGCACACCCAATCGATAACGGGGATCGTTGATAAATGCTGTAAACAGGATATTCAATCGGTAGTACACGCTGATGAAGTCATACCAGTTGCGCACGCCCCGCCGCATCGTCGTTTCAAACGTTTCGAAGGCCTTCTTCGAGAAATCGCCTGTTTCAAGGGCCGACAAAATGTCTCGGTGGGCGAAGCGTGAGGAATTCAAAGCGATACTGACTCCGGTGGAGAAAATGGGATCGACGAAGCGGGCGGCGTCGCCGGTCAGAACCCATCGGTCCCCGGCTATTTCCGTCATGGCGTAGCTGTAATCACCTTCTTCCGTGAAGGGACGGAGTTGCGTTGACTGTTTGAGATTCTCGTAAATCTCAGGCCTTGAGGCGACGGTCTGCCAGAAGAAGTCCTGCCGGTCCTGCTTGCTCCCGACGAAATTCTTCTTCTGAGTGACGACGCCGATGCTCGTGACCGTATCGGTGATCGGAATCTGCCACACCCAGGAATTGGTGATGGGCAGGAAGTGAACGAAGATGTAATCCGCTTTTTCCGGCTCGATCCTCGTTCGATCGAAATCCTCAAACCAGGTGTGAATCGCGTACTGGTCGAAAACCGGGTCTTTGACCTTGAGATTCAGGCGGTTTCCGAGAAAGGTGCGCCTTCCGCTGGCGTCCACCAACATCCTGGCCGTCACGCGGGTATTGGTTCCACCGTTGCTGGAGACGCTAACCTCGGCGCGATCGTCGAAAAGGCTGACATCGTTCACCGGCGCGCCCTCATGCACCGTTGCGCCCAGTCGAGCCGCGTGCTGCAGCAGCAGCTGATCGAATTTGCCTCGATCCACGTGGTAGGTGTAGTTCTGATCCACGCCGGGCTGCTCCCTCTCTTCGAAGCGAATATCGGCCTCCGCGTTCGGGCGCAATCCCTCCCAGTCATGACCGGCCGTCAATCGGGAGCTGGAGACCGTCCACACCGCCCCAAACTTGTGCGGGAAATTGTTTTCTTCGATCGTTTCAAGGAAGCCGAGCTCCTTGAAGACGCGGGTGGAAGATGGCACCAGGGACTCGCCCACATGCGGCCGCGGGAAGCGCTCGCGCTCGAAAATTGCGCAGTTGACGCCGGCCTTGGCCAGGTAAGCCCCCATGCTCGCTCCGGCAGGACCGCCCCCAATAATAACGACATCGTAGTCGAACTTCGATCGTGAATGATCTGACATACAGCCGGTTCCTCCTCCTGACTTGGATCATTGGTTTTGGATGGAGATCGAGAGTGCGCACGAAAGAGGCGGTCCCCACCAGTCGACCAGATGCATCGTTTTCGCGAGGAGTCCTCTGCGGCGCCCCTCTCCAGCCTTCATTCCCTAGCGCACAGCCTGGGGGGGACAGCCGCGGAGGAGTCGCAGACACGCCTTGCGCCGCTGCTGCCCTTCAATGAGGACGATTCGGGTAAGCAGACTGACACTCGGTCTCGCGAGCAAGTCCCCAACGGAAGCCGCGCGCCCCCGGCGGCTTCGTCAATCAACGAGCGACTCGAATGTACCACGACGGTAGGCCGGGGGGCAATGGCGCGGCTTCGCCCCCACGGCGCAAGAGGTGAGTGAAACGAACTTGGATCCGTTCGACGCGGCGGTGCAGCCCACCCGGCGGGATCCCTTGAGCGGAGTCGACACGATTCGGGGCAAAGGCGGGCCGAGGGCTTCGAACCCGGCTGCAATGCTGAGAATTCGCCCGGCAACACCTGTGAAGCGGTTGGTGCAGGCGCTGCAGGCCACGAGTCACAATTGAGCTGCTCTATGGATCAGTGACGAGGTCTCGCAGGGGGGCTTGGCGCTACGGCCGCGACTTGGCGGCAAAGGCCCATAGGGCGCGCCGGTCTACGGCGGATCGAGACGCCGCAGACTCGAATGGTTGAACGCGTCAGTCAAACATCTTAGAAAAATGCATGTGGGTTGTCAGCCATTTCCCATTCTGCTTGACCAGGATGTTGCTGAATCTACCGGATTGAGTGTTCACCGATTCTCCCCTGGGCTTCCAGGTGAACGTGTAATAGCCGGTGACCACCGCCGTATTTCCATTATAGATTTGAATCCGTTCATCCTGCTGATGATAGTTCACGTGCTCCAACGCCGCGGTTCCCTCGATGAAGCTCCTCCATGCGGCGAGATCGTGTCGAAGCGTCGACGCCACATAGGGGAACGCCGTGTGGTCGCTTGCAAAGTACTGGAAATAGGCGTTGTAATCCTGATTGTTGAACGAAGCGATCGTCTTTGAAAGCACCCCTTGGATGTCCTCCTTGTCTCCCGCATAAGCGGGGTTCAATGTCAGAAATAATAATAGAACAGGGGCGGCAAATCTCAAGTGTCTCATCAGTAGCTCCTTGTTGTGAAATCTGAAGTTGGCATGAACACTCGCGGACTCTTGCGCGCCTAAGCCAGACAGTTCGATGTCCGGCTTTCAACGAGCGTGACATTCAGTTCCTTTCAGCTCAGCTCACCCAGACCGACACATTCATCCGCCATCTGATGCTCGTCCGGGAGCCCTCCCAAGCCGAACCATCTCTATTTCGGAACGGCGCCCAGCTGCTGCATGAAACCGAGCGAGTCCCACGTGGCGTATTCGTCCACGATCCGACCGTTTTCGATGCGCATGATCGAGCAACCCGAAGTCTCAAACCTGCGGTTGCTGGCGGGAACGTCCCCGAGAGCGCCTTTCTGAGTGCCGCTGGCGGTCCATCTGACGGCGACTTTGTTCCCTTCGGCGACGGCTTCATTGAAGCTCACAACGAGATCGGGGAAGGCGGTTCGAAAGAACGTCACTCGTTCCTTGTATTCTTCCAGGCCTCGAAGGGGAGCTTCTTCGCCCGGTTCGCGCCGCACAATTTCAGTGGACAACAGTTCATCGACTTCCGCCGGATTCCCACCGCTCCAAACTTGATCCATTAACTTTCTCACGATCGCCTTGTTTTCTTCAGACATCCTCTCCTCCTTTGTAGTGAATGATTTGGAGCCGGATTCGCCGGTCCTCCTGCAAACTGTAATGCGGAAATCGAACGGAAAAGCGTCAATCCCGGAATCCACTTCGCCTCCGGGAGGCGCCAAGCCGCCGTCGGAGATGAGCGTACGAGGTTGAATCTGGAGCTGCGGTACATTCTCGAGGGGGGGGGAGGAAGTTTCGGCGGGCCCAGTCCGCTCATCTGCGCACGGCGATTCCGCGATAGAAATAGCCGAAGATCCGGGGCGCCTTCTCCTGGTAGGCCTCCTCCAGCTCGATGAATTGAAATCCGCGGCTCTCCACCAGATTTTTCATGTCCCGATTCAGGTGGCAGCCGTCGCCCAGCCGCTTCTGCACAGGCGTCAGTCGATGCTGCCAGCGCTGGATCGAAGGCTCGCGGCTGAGACCGTGCTCGAGGATGAAGAAGCGCCCTCGGGGCCGAAGGATCCGGCGGATCTCATCAAGAGCCCGACCGACGTCGGCGATACTGCAAAGCGTCCAGCAGCTGACCGCCGCATCGAAGCTTTCAGAGCGAAACGGGATGCGCTGTGCGTCTCCGAGACAGAGAGTGAAAGTTTTCTCTGAGGATTTGCGAGCCCTGTCAATCAGCGGCAGCATTCCGGGATTTGGTTCGAGAGCGAAAAGCTGAACTCCCGGGGAGTAGTGAGGCAGATTCAAACCGGTTCCGAAGCCGATCTCCAGAATTTTACCTTCGACATCGCGCAACAGGGCCTTCCTCAGGCGGGTCACTTCCGAGTGAGAAAGCCCCCAGTTCATCAGCCGGGGAAAGATGTAGCGCGAATAGATTCCCATCGTCTGTCGGGATGACTTTACAGGCCGGAGCCGCTTTCCGCACGTGTGATGCGGAAAATTCAACCGCATGCGCGGCTCGTCGCGCACATATTCCCGATATGCTTGCTCCTCGCGCCTTGCCAGGCCGGCGCATCGCCGCCCTTTTTGTGACGACGAACTTCTGCCTCAGGACACTAGAAGGCCACATGCAGAAGAGCCGCCCCAATCCTGCGACACCGTGCGAGAAGTACGGGTAGCCGACTCTCTGCAGCCGAGCCTCTCCAGAAGGGCAGACCCGTTCCGGCCAGCAACAGAACGGTCAACTGTCCCGTAGCATCCCTGCTGCAGAAACGGGGACTCCGTGTGGCGCCGGCCGCGGGCGGCCGCTGCGCGCAGACCCGCAACTTACGGAGAAAAGCGAAGCGCCTCGAGTCCGTTTGGCCTTCTCACTTTGGAAATAGCCGTTGATTTCGGGTAGAGTGAATCTTCGACGCAATGAGCTTTCACGCTAAGGATTAATGGGAACTGATCGGTCCGGAATTCGTAATCATTGACATGGGTGGCTCTGGCAGGCGCATGCCCGAAGGGTCGGTTCGCTACAAGCGTTCCCGATTTTCCACCCGGCTCCCGAAGGGAAGGCTGTATACGGCCTCGCATTTCTGGATCTGGTCGGACGAAGGCGGCGGCTTGCAAATCGGCTTTACGAAGTTCGCAACTCGGATGCTGGGCGATCTGGTCGAGTTCGGATTTGAGGTCGAGGAGGGCGAAACGATCGAAGTGGGTCAGATCATCGGCTGGGTGGAGGGCTTCAAGGCCGCGACGGACCTGTTCAGCGTCGTCGAGGGCCGGTTTGCCGGTGGAAACCCGATTTTGGAAGGCAAGATCGGTCTTCTTCGGTCCGATCCCTATGGCCGGGGATGGTTGTACCGGGCGGAAGGAGCGCCGGAAGTAAGCAGCGTAAACGTTGAAGGTTATGTGGAAATACTGGACACCACCATCGACCGGATTCGGGGAAGCTACGAATGAAACCTGATCTCGTCAAACCCGCCCGCTACGTCATGATCGGAGGATTCCTGGGCGCCGGAAAATCAACTTCGATTCTTCAGCTTGCCCGCAGACTTCACGCCCGGGATCTTCGAGTCGGACTGATTACCAACGATCAGGCCGCGGGGCTGGTCGACACGACGATGATGCGGTCCCAGGGCTTTCCGGTAGAGGAGATTGCGGGGGGATGTTTCTGTTGCCGGTTCCGCTCGCTTATGGATGCGGCGGACCGCCTTTCGGAGTCCACTCGTCCTGATGTGTTTGTTGCCGAACCAGTGGGAAGCTGTACGGACCTGATCGCCTCCGTCAGTTATCCGCTCAGACGAATCTATGGAAACGAGTTCACCGTAGCTCCCCTCAGCGTGCTGGTCGACCCGATTCGAGCCCTTCGCATTCTAGGACTGGAAGAGGGGCGGCCGTTTTCGGACAAAGTCGTCTACGTGTACCGAAAGCAGCTGGAAGAGGCGGATGTGATCGTCATCAATAAGGCCGATTTGCTGGATCGCGATCGGCTCGGCCGCCTTGAGCGTGCGTTGGCCGACGAGTTTCCGGAAAGCCGCCTATTCACCGTTTCCGCACGCCGGGGCGAGGGGCTGGACGAGTGGTTCGAGTGGGTGGAACGCGCGGACGGTCGCTCCGCTCAGAGCATGGCGCTCGATTACGTTAGATACGCCGAAGGAGAGGCTCTGTTGGGCTGGTTGAATTGTTCGCTTGCGCTTCAATCCCATCCGGCGGCTGATGGGGATGGGGTTCTCGAGTCGCTCGCCTGCAGGATTCAGGATCGATGCAACGAATTAGGGATCGAGCTGGCCCATTTGAAGATGACGCTTTCACCTTTCCGCGATCCGCACGGCGCCGTGGCCGTACTCAGTCTCGTGAGGAACGACCACGTGCCCGAGCTTTCCCAGTCTCTCGACGAGGGCGTGGAGGAAGGGGAGCTGATCATCAATTTCAGGGCCGAGGCTGCTCCCGACGTCCTTCTGGAGACGTTGAAAGCATCGCTCAATGGCTGCGTGGCGGCGAACCGGGGGCTCGAACTTCGGGTCGAGCACGTCGAGCATTTCAGTCCTCCGGCGCCGAAGCCCACGTACCGGATGAGCGGGCCGAACGACCTGACGGCGCTGATGAACGAGAGCGTAGGTCCCGGCGGCCCACGGGAGCGCTCCCAGGACCAGGAGGCTGGATGAGCCAAAAGCCGCGGATCCTCTATTGTCATTGCGCCTACGCCAGGGTGGTTCCCGAAGCGGCGAAGAAGAAGGTTCTTGAGAAACTTTGCGAGGCCGGCGTTTCTTTCGATTCCGTTGCCGATCTCTGCGAGATGTCGGCCCGACGGGATCCCTCGTTGAAGAGACTGGCCGGCGAGGGTGAAATCACGGTTGCGGCCTGTTATCCCCGCGCCGTTCGCTGGCTGTTTTCAGCAGCCGGAGCTCCGCTGCCAAAGCAGGGAGTGAAAATTCTGAACATGCGCGCTGAGGAACCCGAACAGATCGTTGAAATCATGCTGTCCGACGAACGCGAAAATACGGCTGCCGAGCAAAAGGAGGCGTCATGAATTCGTTGGACCAACCGACGTTGCGAGTGGTCCTCTACGAAGGCAGCGGAAGTCAGCTTCTGGACGGCAGGGAACGGTTTCAGATTCTTGAATCACTCCTCCAGCGAGGTTATTCGGTAAGCTGTGCCGGCGAAGGAGTTTCTCCCGCAGACGGGAGTACTTTGCTCGTTTTGGGCCGTTTCCCGAAAGAGCATGCACCCACTCCCGAAGACTTCTCGGGCGAGGTTCCAGTCTATGTCCGAAACACCTCGGGTCTGACTGCCTCTGAGATCGCCGAGGCTGCCGACGAAGTTCGCAATGAGGTGCAGCAGGGAGAGGGAAAAGCCTGGAAACCGTGGTTTCCGGTGATCGATTACGACCGCTGCACCAACTGCATGCAGTGCCTGAGCTTTTGTCTTTTCGATGTTTACGGGGTTTCGGACGACCAGAAGATACAGGTCCAGAACCACTCAAACTGCAAGACCGATTGTCCCGCCTGCTCGCGGGTGTGCCCCGAGGTGGCCATCCTTTTCCCCAAGTACCGGTCCGGCCCCATCAACGGCGACGAGGTCAGCGACGAGGATCTTCGAAGAGAGAAGATGAAGGTCGACATCTCTTCGCTGCTGGGCGGGGACATCTACCAGACTTTGCGCGACCGCAGCGCTCGCGCCCAATCGCGATTTTCCAAGGAGAGAAGCGAGGACCGCGCGCTCAAGGAGCGCAAGCGCTGTTTGAAGCAATTGCAGGCATTGGGCGAAATCCCGGCCGAGGCGCTGGAGGGGCTCCCTTCCCAGGAAGATATTCAGAGTAAGGCCGAGCAGGCGGCGGATCGGCTCAAGGGTCCTTCGCAGGGAGGAGAGTAGCCAGTTGAACGCGAGTAGCCTGAGGCCCGCGGTGGTGCTGGTAGCCGACCGGACGCTGAGCGCCTCCTATCGCATCCTTTTCGAAGGCATTTTCGCGACCATGCAGACCACGCAGGTCCCGGAATGGTTCATGCGCCGGTTCGTTTCGCCGCCCCTGCCGGCGGACGAGGACGGCCGCGCCCGGATCGCCCCGTTGGGGATTCGGAGAATCGAGTCGGCCTTGTTGCGGTCGACTTCTTTGAGTTCCGATGAGGTCGTCTGTACGACGCCTGAGGCATTGCCCCGACTGATGGGGCCTTGGGTGAAGGTGGTCGGGGTCAGCTCCAGCGATCCCCTTGGGCGGGGCATGACCAACACCACCACGACCAACTTCTGGAAAGGCAGCCTTTACACCCGACGCTGGATGGATCAAATGATGCAGGAGATCCGCGCGGCCAGGGCCCGTTACGGGTTCCAGGTCATGGGGGGAGGCGCCGGGGCCTGGCAGTGGCTGCATCATCCCGCAGAGCGTCAAGCCCACGGCATCGACTGCGTCTTCGAAGGCTATTTCGAACGGCAGGGGCCAGGTCTGATCGAACAGGCTCTGCAGGGTCGGTCTCTTCCCAAACACTTCACTGAGCTTCGCACAGGATCCGAGGAGGTGCAGCCGATTCTTGGAGGTTCCCTTCTGGGAGTGATCGAGATCTCCCGGGGGTGTGGAAAGGCTTGCCAGTATTGCACCCTTGCCTTCAAGAAGATGGGCCACTTGCCGGTGGACACGATCGTGGCGGATCTGGAAACGAACGTCGCCAACGGGGTTCGCGCCGTCGTCAGCGGAAGCGAAGATTTCTTTCGATACGGAGGCGGAGCGCGTTACCGGGTTCGATTCGAAGCCCTTCACGAACTGCTTCTGGAGATGCGGAGGGTTCGAGGACTGTCCTTCATGCAGATCGACCATGCCAACATTTCGTCGGTGCTTCAGATGACGGACGAGCAACTGAAAGAAGTGCGGCGACTCCTGAGCTGGGGCCGACCGACCGACTATCTTTGGGTCAATATGGGAGTGGAAAGCGCCAACGGCCGGTTGGTACATGCCAACGGCTCGGGAAAGATTGCGCCTTTTCAGCCGGAGGACTGGGAGGAAATGGTTCGAGAGGCTGCCGAGCGAATGACCAGAAACGGTTTCTTCCCGGTTTTCAGCGTCATCCTGGGCCTGCCCGGCGAAACCCCCGACGACGTGGCCCGCACCACTCGTCTGGTCAAGCACCTGGCGACGAAAAGAGCGGTCGTTTTCCCAATTTTCCACGAGCCGGTCCTGACCGACCATCCGAAAAAAGGCGAGCCTTTCAATCTGGGAATGATGCGGGCCGACCATTTCGAGCTGTATACGACCTGTTACGAAATCAACTTCAAGTGGGTGCCCCGCCTCTATTGGGACAATCAGAAGGCCGGCGATGTACCGTGGCTCAAGCGGGCCTTGATTCAAGCCCTGGGACGGGCGGAGATCATGACCTGGAGAAGAAACTTTTCGAAACTCCGCGGTCGAATCGCAAACGGAAAAACCCCCGAAACCCCTGGGCGAACGCACTCCGGGCGCATGCTGCGGCTGCCCGCGACGCCCATCAGTACCGAGGAGAATTAATTGATGGATCAGCTAGTACCCTTGAACCTGCCCCCGAAAGTTCCGCTTCAGAGGGAAAGACCTCCTCAGAAGAACATTCCTCAGACGAAGGAAGAGCGGGTTCGATTGAGCCAATTCATCCGAGATTACGTTGACGCGGCTCGACCGGTCCCTCCTCTCTCGGAAGAGGAGCTTCTGGATCACACGGAGAAGGTCCTGAAGGAAAGCGGCACTCAACCTCTTTATCGAGACTACGTTGCGGTTCTCGTCAGCAATGAAGTCTGGCGCGAGTCGCTGGCTTCTATTCCGTTCGAGCGCCGACTGCTGCTGCTTCCCAAGTGTCTGCGAGTCGAGGATCGATGCCCCGCTCCCTTTGACGAGTTCGGACTGCTTTGTAAGAAATGCGGGTTGTGCACCATTCAGGATCTGCAGTCGGAAGCGGAGCGCCTCGGATATGCCGTACTGGTCGCCGAGGGATCGGCCGTCGTGATGGCGATCATCGAAACGGGAAAAATCGATGCCGTCATCGGCGTCAGCTGCCTCTCGGTGCTGGAAAAGGCCTTCCCCCACATGGAGGCGGCCGCCGTTCCGGGCATCGCCATCCCTCTGCTGCAGGACGATTGCCGCGACACCAATGTGGACCTGGAATGGGTCTGGGACGTGATTCATCTGACCAGCCAGGACCGAACGCGCCGTTTGGATTTGGATGGTTTGCGGCAGGAAGTCGAGTCCTGGTTCAATCCTGAAGCGCTGGAAGAGATCATGGGCCCGGCCGAAGGCTTGACGGACCGATTGGCGCGGGAGTGGCTCTGCCGCTCCGGAAAACGCTGGCGGCCGTTTCTGACCGTTTGCGCCTTTCAATCATTCCAGGAGGATCCAGGAGCGCCGCCGCCCGATCGCCTGAGGCGCATCGCCGTCGCTGTAGAGTGTTTCCATAAGGCCTCTCTTGTCCACGACGACATCGAGGATCAGGACAGTCTTCGATACGGCAGGGCAACTCTTCACGAAGAACACGGCGTCCCCGTGGCCCTGAATGTCGGCGATCTACTGGTGGGCGAAGGTTACCGCTTGATCGCCGAATCGGAAGCTCC
>DATKAT010000286.1:0-3915 GCA_035514675.1 Acidobacteriota bacterium
AGCTGCCCCCCGGCTATCGTCTGGACTGGGCGGGCCAGTACCGGTACATGGAGAGAATGAGCGAGCGGCTCAAGTACATCATCCCCATGACCCTCTTCATCGTCTTTCTCCTTCTGTATCTCAATTTCGGGTCCTGGCAGGAATGCGCGATCGTTTTCATGGGGGTCCCTTTCTCCGTGATCGGCGCCATCTGGCTGCTCTATTTCCTGGACTACAACATGAGCGTGGCGGTCTGGGTGGGGCTGATCGCGCTTGCCGGCTTGTCCGCCGAAGCGGGCGCGGTCATGCTCATCTATTTGCGTCTGGCCCTGGAAAGACAGAAGAAGGCGGGCCGGCTCAGGACCATGGGCGATCTGCGGGAGGCCATCCACGAAGGCGCGGTGCAGCGGCTGCGTCCGAAGTTCATGACCGTGGCCACCGACATCCTTGCACTGTCGCCCATCATGTGGGCCGCCAGCACGGCCATCGGAGCGGACGTCATGAAGCGGATGGCCGCCCCGCTGGTCGGAGGCGTGGTCAGCTCCTTTTTCCTCGTGCTCGTCGTCTACCCGGCCATTTACATTCTCTGGAAGAAGCGGGAGCTGGAAGGATCGGACGAAGACCGGACGGGGCCGTCCGGTTCAGCGCGCGCCCGGGTCTGGGGCCTGCTGGCGGCGCTGCTCGCGGCTCTGCTGGCCTTCGGCCTGTGGACCTGGACGCGGGACGCGGAACGCCTCGAGCCGATGGCGCCTGCGGTCCAGGGGCGGGTCGCGGACCTTCAGATTCAGGTGTCTGCGCCCGGCGGTCGATTTGCAGCCGCCAATAATCGCTTTCGAATCTCCTTCCAAACGGAGGCAGGGGAACCCGTTCAACCGGAGAATGCGCGCGTGGAGTTTCACATGCCGGCCATGGGGGCCATGCCCGCCATGCAGGCCGTGGCCGACATCGTTCCGCTGCCTTCCGGGGAGCTTCAAGGGAGCGTGCACCTCTCCATGCGCGGACAGTGGCAAATGAGGATCAGGTTTGAGACGCCCCAAGGCAGGCAGGAGGCGCGACTCGACGTCCGCGCCCAGTAACGTATCTCAGAAGGAGTCGCAAATGAGGCATATGGGAAAAACAAGACGTGGAATTTGGACCGGACCGCGGCTGATCGTCTTCGTCCTTGCAGGACACTGGGGCATCGCCGCTTCCCCACCTGCCGGGGCGCCGGACGAGCCCGTCCCTCGGTCCTGGGAAGCCGCCCAGCATTCGGACCCTGCCCTTGACGCGAAAGACGGGTCTCACCCTGCCTTCAGGCTCCTGGACGAACTGGTCCGCGACGCGCTTCATTCGAACCCGTCGATCCGGGCGGCGCGAAGCCGCTGGGCCGCCTCCACGAAACGGCCCTCGCAGGTCTCGACTCTCCCCAATCCGGAGGTCGGCTTCAGCTCGATGACCTCCGGAAACGCATTGCCGTACTCCACCCTCGGGATGGGGCCGATCGACTGGGCTTCGTTCATGTTTACGCAGAAGATCCCGTGGCCGGGCAAGCTGGCGCTGGAAGGAGAAATGGCCGAGACGGAGGCGGCCCGCCAAGCCCGCGACTATCAGGCCGTCACGCTGGAAGTGATCCGAGAGGTCAAGGAGGCCTTTTTTCAGATTCACACCCTGGACAGGTCGCGCGAAATCCTCCTTAAATATCGCGACCTGCTCGATAGATTCGCCCGGATTTCCGAAAGCCGCTACGGAGTCGGGGAAGGCCTGATGCAGGACCCGCTGAGAGCGCAGGTTGAAATTTCTCTGATCCTGGAGCGTCTGGAGCTGCTGGATGTAGAAAGAGAGTCGCTGGAGGCCCGGCTGAACGCTCTGCTGAATCGACCGATGGACGCCCCTGTCGGAAGCGTTCCGGCCATCGATGACGCCACGATCGAGCTTCCTTTCTCTCTCGACAAGCTCTTTCTGCTGGCTCGCGAGCGGAACCCTGCCATCGCCGCCGGCCGGCTCGACATTCAGCAGGCCTCGCTGCGTCTGGACCGCTCCAGAAAGGATTTCCTTCCCAACTTTACCGTTTCCGCCGGCTACTTCCTTCGAGCGGGCGAATTCAGAAACATGTACGAGTACCGGGTCGGCCTCGAACTGCCGCTGTACTGGCGCAGAAAGGAACGGATGGCGGTTGAGGAAAACGTCGAGAATCTGCAGGGGTCCCGCCATGAGTACGAGCGAAAGCTTCAGGAAGTCACCTACCGCATCAAGGATTCCTACATCGCGGCGCGGACATCTCAGCGCCTGCTGGAGCTGTACCGCGGAGGCGTCATTCCGCAGGCCACCGCCGCCCTCGACTCGTCGATTTCCGCTTATCATGTCGGCAGCCTCGACTTTCTGACGCTTACGACAAACGCTTTGACCATTCTCAATTACGAACTCCAGGTCCAGAAGGAACTCGGAGATTACTACCGCAGTCTCGTGAGACTGGAGCAGCAATTGGGGATGAACCTGGTTGGAACCGTTTCTCCCCCGCCTTCGGGAGTCCACCGACCGTGACGAGGAATCCAATGCTTATGAACGCCATCGCACCCATCACAACCGCTTTGCTTTTCTTCAGCGTCTTCACCGCCACGCCTCCAGAGGCGGAGCCGGAGTTTTCCTTTGAAGCGCGTCATCAACGCCTCTTCAGAGACGACGAAGGGCGGTTGGAGGTCACCCAATCGGGGATCGCCTACCACTCGCACAAGGCGGAGGATCGCAGCAGACGCTGGAGCTTCGAAGAAATTCAGGAGTTGAAATTGGAATCCTCCCGACGGATTCGAATTTTAACTTACGAAGACGTGGCCTGGCAGTTGAACCGGGACCGCGCCTTCACGTTCGAGCTCGTGGACGGGGAAGTTTCCGCGGAGTTGGTCGCCTTTGTGGAAGAGCGCCTGTCCACCCCGCTGGTCACGGCCGTCTTCGACCGGCCGGAGGAGTTCTCGGCGCGCATTCCGGCAAAGCACGGACATGCGCTTGGGGGCGGCTGCGACGGGGAAATCCTGTTTGCCGAAGATTTCCTGATCTTTGAGTCCTCGCGCCCGGACCACAGCCGCCGATGGCGCCTGGATCAATTGGAGGACGTCGGATCCGCTTCCGAATTCGACCTGCGGATCACCGTTCGCGAGGGAGATTTTCATTTCCAGTTGAAACGCCCTCTGGATCGAAAGCGATTCGAATCTCTTTGGAGAAGCATTCACGAGCCGGGCTCTTGGCTGGACGCCATCGCCGATCCAGGGGATGTGAACTCCAAGCCCTGAGCGTTCTTCGTTCCGCGTTCCGCGTTCTGCGTTCTGCGTTTTTCGCGGCCCGTTTCGATGAGCTGCAGGGCCGGCATGAGGCCGCAAGGCCGTCAGTCTTTAGCCCAGTCCGTGAGGGCTGGGTGCAAGCCGTCCAAAAAACCGAGTGCGCCCGCAAGGGTGCGGCACAATCTTGCAGTCAAACCAAGACAAAAGCGCAGAACTCAGAAGCTTGAAATCAGAACGCAAATCCGTTGAATTTTAAACCGTGCCGCACCCTGATGGGCGCTCTCGGTTGGGGGGGTGGACATCAACCCAGCCCTCACGGACTGGGCTAAAGACTGCCGGCCTTACGGCCTGAACGCAGAACGCGGAACGCAGAACGCCAAAATCGTCACTTTTTTCTAGGGATTCCGATTTCCGTGTGCTATTCTTTCGCGGTGAAATTCAGAGCCCTCTCGAATTCCTCAAGTTTCAGAAAAAGTTTTGCTGAATTCAGATCCGAGAAGAACCTGGCGGTCGCGATTCTGCGTCAGGCCTGGCACGAAGCCGCCATCGATCTGATGCGCGTAAAGGAGAGCTCCCGCAAGGAATACCTCGCCCTGAAAAAGAAGGCGATCGAATGGATCCGGAGCGACGAGGACGGCTTCAACTACTGGTGCGAACTCGCCGACGTCGACCGCTCCGCCATCCG
>DATKAT010000287.1:0-9347 GCA_035514675.1 Acidobacteriota bacterium
CCATGCTCGTAGGCAAGGGTCACCTCTGCATAGATTCCGGAGTGCAGGTGAATGCGATGGGAGGCGTCTTTGGTGGTGGCCAGCACGAATTTGGCCGGCGTCAGGAACCCAGGATCCAGATTTAAGGGGCGAACCTCCCGGTGGTGGGAGGCCTCTGCATAAATCTCCTCGAGCCGGTTGGTCCAGATCTTGAGATTCGCGAGGAGATCTGGAGCCAATCGCTCCTTGGCGCAGAAGATGCGCAGCTGAAGATCCGTTCCCATAGTGGGTTCATAGTAACGGGTTTCGCCGAATGGAAGCGGCGGGCTTTCCAGCGCGACCGGCCCCCAGAACAAATCGATCGAAACTCTGGCCCACTCGATCGCTTCCGGGTATCGACTAAAGGAGCTGACCAACAGCAGGCCCGATTCGGGCGCCGACGTCCTACCCATTCGGCGCATCCTCCGTTTCCTTCCGCCGACCCGGCAACACCGCGGCCCATTCCGGTGCGGGGGCAGCCTGCTGCAGGCATTCGAAGATGATCTCCGCTGTGATCGGCGCCAGCGCCAGGCCGGTCTTGTAATGGCCCGCGGCGACGTACAAGCCGTCAATTTCCGGAATGGGGCCGATCCACGGTCGTCCAAGCAGGCCGGCGGGACGGAGTCCGGCAAAAGCGCGCACGAAAGCGGCCTTCGCCAGATCCGGAGCGGCATGCTCGGCTTCGGTCAGGATTCTGCGAAGTCCCTCTACGGTCACTTGGGAATCGAAGCCGCTGTGTCGTTCCGTCGTGGCGCCCAGAAGGTACCGCCGGCGGGACTGAGGCACGATGTAGAGGTCTGCCCGGCGCACGATGCGCTGACAGATCTTTCGATTGGCCTGCACCAGGACGGTTTGTCCGCGGACCGGGTAAACCGGGCAATGCTTTTCCAGGTCCGGGTGCAGTTGTGAACTCCAGGCCCCGGCGCAGACGATGACGTTGCGACGAGGGAGCGTCCGCTCGCCGATATCGACGCCCTGAACTTTTCCGTTGCCGGCGAGGATGGCTTTAACCGGACTCGCGCGAAATCTGACTCCCCGGCGCCGGCAGGCGGCCCCCAGCATGACCAGGAAGCGCCTCGCATCGACCCGGGCGCTGGCGCGATGCAGCATGGCGCCGTACGGGCCGATTTCCACCAGCGGCTCCAAGCGGCGCGCTTCGTCGGTTGACAACAATTCCAGGGCGGGCCTCCCTTGCACCTCCCACTTGCGGGCACGAGCCCGCTGCAACTCGTTGGCGGCCTGGATGTATTGATGTTCTGCGGTCAGCAACTCCAGAGCTTCGCTTCGTCGATAACCGGATTGTTCGCCCGTTTCCTCTTCCAGCGTCCGAATGTATGATGGAAACGAATCCAGACTTCGGCGGTGGAGTCCGACGAACGCCCCTTGCGCCAATACGGAGGGGTAAGCCAGAACTCCCATCGAGGCGCCGGCGGCCGGCGGCCGGCCCGATGCGGTCAGGACTTCGACGCGCACTCCGCTGCGGCTGAGTCTCCAGGCGCAACTCAAGCCGATCACCCCGGAGCCAACGATTGTAACCTCGATTTCGCCTGCAGGATTCAACAACCGTCTTGAAAGGTATCATGGGGGTGGAAATCCCCTCAAGCCGGCAGGGACGAAAGGCGAAGGGGGAGGCTAGTTTAATGAGACGTTAGGAGGACACTGCGGATTTGGGCCGGATGCCCCTCGGCCCGGTCGGGCAGCCGATCGATGCGGACGGCGTTGTCGTCGAAAAGGCCATCATGGAGCTTTACTTCGTTCTGAACCGTCCTATCGTTCCTGAAAACATCGGCTCCGCGGCTCGCGCCATCGGGACCATGGGCTGGAGCCGTCTCCGGCTCGTGAATCCGTGCTCTCACCTGCAGGACAGAGCGCGCTGGATGGCGACCCACTCCACCGCCGTATTGGAGGGGGCGCAAGTCTTTGAGGAATTACCCCAGGCCCTGAGCGACCTCGATTTCTCCGTGGCGACGACAGCTCGCAACCGCAAGCGGCATCAGGACGCCTTGTCTCCCCGAGCGCTCGCGGAGGCCCTGCAGGAAAAATCCGATTCGGCGTCCGGGGTCGGGCTGGTCTTCGGACCCGAGGACTGCGGGCTGTCGAATTCCGAGCTTGCCCTGTGCGACGTCGTAAGCACGATTCCGACGTCGGGCAACCATGCCAGCCTCAACCTGGCGCAGGCTGTAATGATCTATGCATACGAACTGTCGATTCCGCATCCGAGCCGAAACTCCGACGGCGAGAGGAAGTTCGCCAAGAGGCGCAGCCAAAAGGCCTTGCAGGAGAAATTCGCGCTGTTGCTGGGATGGCTGGAGCTGCCTGAGGAGGATCCGGTCCGCCTTCGATTGCGGCGCCGCCTGGCGCTCTTGCGGGACGCGGATGTGCGCCTGGCGCATTTCCTGGTCAACGCGGCCCTTCGCAAGCTGGGGCGGGAGTAGTCTTCCGTCATTTCGGGCTCATGCTTCGCAGATGGCGTTGGGTGGAGAATCCGCGTTCGCCGGGCGCGGTTGTTGCGTACCGAACAGGACGAGAAAAGGCGGCACGGAACGGATGCGTCGAGACAGGGGATGCCCGAATCAACGACCAGGAGGGGGGCCAGCGGGAGCGCAGGCGCAGCCTTCCTTTTGATATGTTTCTGCAGGCAGGTCGCTGGTCGCGTCGGCTCCTCCGACCGGTGCTGTTTGGAAGCGGAAAGGGGCCGGACTGAGATGCCGCGGGCCGGACGTCCCGTGAACCTGCGAGCGAATCGAGAGTGAACAAGAGGAAATCCTAGTTTTATGAGGAAAGTCATATGAAAAATTCAATCCTTTCATTTCTGGCGGCTTCCTGCATGCTGACGCTGATTTTCGGGCAAGTCCAGCAGGGTGACGAGGATCCCCCGGCTTGGAAAACGCTGCAGGAGCAGACGGTCCCGATGCCCGAACCCTACGGCGAAAAAGTCCGCGCGCAGGGCGCCTTTTTGGAGTTGAGTTTAAACGACGCCATTCGGCTTGCCCTGACGAACAATCTGGAGCTGGAAATCGAGAATTTCAATGAAGAATTGAATCAGCAGCGCGTCATTCAGACTCGCGGTTTCTACGACCCGGTTTTCTCATTTCGATTCGGGTGGAATTCGTCGGAAAGGCCCAGCACCAGCGTTCTCGACGCCGGCCGCGGGACTCCGACCAATATCGCCAAGAGCTGGTTCCTGGCCACGAGCCTGCAGCAGAACGTCTCGGGCGGGGGTTCTGTAACCCTTGATTTCGACAACAGCCGGAGTACCAACAACAGCGCCTTTACGACCATCGATCCCCGGTTCGGTTCGGATTTTCAGCTGGCCTTCCGCCAGCCTCTTTGGCGAGGCTTTCGGGACACGCAGACCGAGCGGCAGATCCAGCTCTACAATCTGGACACGCAGCTGAGCGACAGCCAATTCCAGCAGCGCGTCGCCGAAGTGGTTCAGCAAGTGCAGACCCAGTACTGGGAACTGGTCTTCGCCGTCCAGAGCTACGAAGCTCGCCGCCAGTCCATGGAGCTTGCCATCGTCCAGTTTGAAAACAACAAGATCCGCGCGCGCATCGGCGTGCTGGCGCCGATCGAGATTACGTCTTCCAGGGCGGAAGTGGCGAGTCGGGAGCAGGAGATGATCCAGTCGGAGGTTCAGATCATCCTCGCCGAAAACGGACTGAAACGACTGTTGGCTCCGGATCCCGGAGCTCCCCTCTGGAGCCTCGGATTGATCCCTACGGACGAGCCGCGCGTCAACGACATGCAGGTGGCAGTGGCTCTGGACGAAGCGGTCCGCCTGGCGCTGCAGCGTCGGCCGGAACTGGACCAGGTCCGTCTCAATCTGGAGAGCAACGACGTGGACCGGAAGTTTCTCCGAAGAGACGGCAGGCCCACCGTCGATCTGTTCGCCGCCGTGCTGTCGGCCGGGACGGCTGGAAGGGTCCTCCGCGACGAATTCGTCGACACTGACGGGGACGGAATCCCCGATACCAGCGTGGGAAGGGTGCCTGCGACGGACAGCCCGTTTTTTGGAAGCTTCGGGAATTCGCTGGGACAGGTGTTCGGGTTCGACTTTCTCACTTACAGTGTCGGAGTCGACGTCCAGATTCCGCTCCGAAATCGGAGCAATGAAGCTCAACTGGCCCATGCGGGAATCAGCGAAAGGCAGCTGCAGAGTCGGATGAAAAATCTGCAGCAGATGATCGTCGTCGAGGTTCGCAACGCCTTTCAGACGATCCAGACGCAGCGGAAGCGCTTGGAAGCCGCTCAACTGGCGCGCCGTCTCAGCGCAGAGCAGCTGCGAGGCGAAGACAGGCGGTTTCAGGCCGGGCTTTCGACCAATTTCGAAGTCCTGCGCTTTCAGAGGGATCTGGCGGACGCTCACGTAGTTGAGCTCAGAGCCCGCATCGACCTGCAGCAGGCGGTCACGGCATTGCAGAAGGCCATGTTTACGATCGTCGATGAGAGCGACATCGTAGTAGCCAGAAGATAGCGGACTTCAACGGCGCGGCGACCGCGGCCTGCCGTTGGAACCTGCTTGTGGATTCCGAATCTCGCTTGTAACATTTTTGTTGTCGGTTTCTTGACGCTGCTCACCCGAGCGCCCAGGCAGGGACAGGTCCGAGTTCCGCCGACAGCGGGAACGAAGATGGAAATTGGCCCGGACACGCTATCGGGAATCGCCATGGCTGGCGACGCCGTCCATGTAAGGCGCCTCTCCGCTGATTCCCTGCAGGCGTTTCGCGGTTCGGGCAAAGTCATGGTAGAGAACCTTTTCCGGCGGAAACGGCTGGATCGCGAGTGCGAAAATGCCTGAATCGAACGCCGTCGTTCTGGGCAGCTCCGCATCGATTGCTCGTCCGGGAACTCGAGTCCTGCTGGGGTTCCTTTTTCTGCAGCGGTTCTCCTGTGAGACAAGGGCCCTCGGGTCGGCAGCGCCGGAAACGGGGGATTTGTAACGACTTCTTTCAGGAGGCGATGGACCATGGCTGCAAAGGCCAGAACGGAAATTCGGGCGCCGCGCGGCGGTTCGCTCCAGTGCAGGGGATGGCATCAGGAAGCGGCGCTGCGGATGTTGATGAACAACCTGGATCCGGAAGTCGCCGAGCTGCCGGATCAACTCATCGTCTACGGCGGCGCCGGAAAGGCCGCGCGAAACTGGGAATGCTACGACGCCATCTGTCGGACGCTGCGCCGCCTGAGGGACGACGAATCGCTTCTGATACAAAGCGGCAAGCCGGTCGGTGTCTTTCGCACTCACGAAGACGCACCCCGCGTGCTGCTGGCCAACAGTCATCTGGTGCCCCGATGGGCCTCGTGGGAGGAGTTTCGAAGGCTGGAGGAGGCCGGATTGACGATGTATGGGCAGATGACCGCCGGCTCCTGGATCTACATCGGGACGCAGGGAATTCTTCAAGGCACTTTCGAAACCCTTGCGGAATGCGCCCGCCAGCATTTCGGCGGGACCCTGGCGGGCCGCTGGGTGGTTTCGGCGGGCTTGGGGGGGATGGGGGGCGCCCAGCCGCTGGCTGCCACGATGAATGGGGCCGCTTTCCTGGGCGTGGAGGTAGACGAATCGAGGATTCGGCGCAGGATTGAAACCGGTTACTGCGACCGAATGGCATCCAACCTGGATGAGGCGCTGGAATGGGTGCTGGAGGCTGCCCGGCAGGAACGCCCCCTTTCGGTAGCCCTGCTGGGGAATATTGCGGAGGCGCTACCGGAACTTGCGGCGCGCGGAGCAACCCCCGACGTGTTGACCGACCAGACATCAGCCCACGATTTGCTCATCGGGTACATTCCTGCGGGCCACACGCTCGAAGAGGCGGCCCGACGACGCAAGGCGGATCCCGCGGGATACGAAGAGGCCGTGCTGGACTCGATGGCTCGGCACGTAAAGGCCATGCTGGAACTGAAGAATCGGGGCGCCGTCGCCTTCGATTATGGAAACAACCTGCGAGGCCAGGTGGCGGACCGCCGCGGCATGACGGAGGCCTTTGAAATTCCCGGGTTTGTGCCCGAGTTCATCCGGCCGCTTTTCTGCCGCGGCTCCGGCCCGTTTCGCTGGGCGGCCTTGTCGGGGGCGCCGGAAGATATCGCCGTCACCGACGATGCGATCCTGGAGGCTTTTCCGGAAAAGGAGAGTCTTTCCCGCTGGATCGGCCAGGCCCGCGAAAAGGTGAGGTTTCAGGGTCTGCCTGCGCGCATCTGCTGGCTGGAATACGGCGAGCGTGCGGAAATGGGACTGAAGTTCAACTGGCTGGTCCGCAAGAAGAAGGTTTCAGCGCCCATCGTCATCGGAAGGGACCATCTGGATGGCGGCTCCGTGGCCTCTCCCAATCGGGAAACGGAGGGGATGAAGGACGGCTCCGACGCCATCGCCGACTGGCCGCTGCTCAATGCGCTTCTGAACGCTGCCTGCGGCGCTTCCTGGGTTTCGATCCATCACGGAGGAGGAGTCGGCATCGGGTATTCGATTCACGCCGGAATGGTGTGCGTCGCCGAAGGAAGCAAGCGGGCCGACCGCAGACTGGAGCGGGTCCTGACCGCCGACCCCGGAAGCGGCGTCATGCGGCACGCCGACGCCGGCTACGAGGAGGCTGTCGAAACCGCCCGAGAAAGGGGCGTCGATCTGCCGATGTTGAACCGATCATGATTCGGATTCGAATTCCGACCCTCTATGCGGATTTGGAATCGAGCCTGCAGGCTCTACGGCGCGATTCTTCGCAAGTGGTCGAGTCGCGCCGCATCGTCGAAAACGCCCTGCGGGACGGAAAGAGCTATTACGGGATCAATACCGGACTGGGAGGACTCGCCGACAAGCGGATACCGGACGATCAGATCCTACGCCTGCAGCGGAGTCTGATCTTGAGTCATTCGGCCGGCGTAGGCGACCCGATCCCGCGTCACATTTGTCGCTTGATGCTGCGGCTGAAGGTCCACGCCCTTGGACTCGGTCACTCCGGCATTTCGTGGGAGACGTTTGAGCGGCTACTGCTCTTTGCGGAAAACGAGTGGATTCCGGTCGTACCCAGTCGAGGCAGCGTCGGCGCCTCGGGAGACCTGGCCCCGCTGGCCCACCTGTCGCTCCCGTTGATGGGGCTGGGCCAGTTCTGGGATCGGGACGGGCGGAAAGCTCTGCCGGCCGCCGAGTTGCTTGCCCAGCATCGGATTCGGCCGCTGGAGCTGCAGGCCAAGGACGGACTGTCCCTCGTCAACGGAACTCAGATGATGAGCGCTTACGGAGCGTGGGTCCTGGAGGCGGCGTTGCGGCTTGTCAAGACCGCCGACATTCTGGGCGCCATGAGCCTCGAGGCCTTGCAGGGGAGCATCCAGCCCTTCGACGAGCGAATTCAGCAATGTCGTCCTCACCCCGGACAGGGAACGATCGCCGCCAACATTCGAAGGCTGCTTCGGTCCAGCGAGATTCTGGAATCCCATCGCCACTGCGGAAAAGTGCAGGATCCATACTGCCTGCGATGCATGCCGCAGGTTCACGGGGCGACCCGCGACGCCCTCGAATACGCCGCCCGGGTGCTGGAGACCGAGATGAACTCGGCAACCGACAATCCGTTGGTCTTCGGCGATGGAGACATCATCAGCGGCGGGAACTTTCACGGGCAGCCGATCGCCCTGGCCTTGGACCTGTCAGCCATCGCGCTGGCCGAGCTGGCGAGCATCTCGGAACGGCGCACCTTCCTGCTGCTGGGAGGCCACGACGGACTCCCCCGGCTGCTGATGAAAGAAACCGGGATCAACTCCGGGTTCATGGTCTCTCAGTACACCGCCGCCGCCCTCGTCTCCGAGAACAAGATTCTCTGCCACCCGGCAAGCGTCGATTCCATTCCGACCAGCCTGGGGCAGGAAGACCATCAGAGCATGGGAAGCATCGGCGCGCTCAAGCTGCTCCAGGTGTTCAATAATGTCGTGCAGGTATTGGCGATCGAGTTGCTAAATGCGGCCCAAGCGCTGGACTACCGCCAGCCGCTGCGGCCGGGCCGGGGCGTGGAAATCGCTCACGAGCATGTCCGGTCGCTGGTTCCACATGCGGAAGCCGACTTCCTGTTTCAGCGGGATCTCGCCCAGTGCGCTTGTCTGGTTCAGGAAGCGGAGTTGGCTGAGAGGGTCGAAGCCGAGGTGGGGGAACTGGCCTGATGCCCGTTTTGGAGAACATTGGGATGCTGGCCGCCTGTCGGGCCGAAGGGGGGCAGTCGGAAATTCACGCGATCCCGAGCGCCGCCCTGGCCTGGAAGGGAGAGCGGATCGAGTGGGTGGGCCCGCAGAGCGAGCTGCCGACGGAACTGCGGAATGAATTGAGGATCGACGCCTTTGGCGGGCTGGTGATTCCCGGCTTGGTGGACTGCCATACACATCTGGCCTTCGGCGGATGGCGAAGCGACGAATTCGAAATGAGAATCCGCGGAAAGTCGTATCTCGAAATCGCGCGTGATGGGGGAGGCATCCTTTCCACCGTCCGCAAAACGCGGGCCAGCAGCCATGCCGACCTGATCGAAAGGGGGCTGGGCTTCCTGAAGGAGATGACGAAAGTCGGAGTCACTACCGTGGAATGCAAGAGCGGGTACGGCCTGGATCTGCAGAATGAAATCAAGCAATTGGAGGTTTATCGGCGGCTGTCGGGCCTTCAGCCCTGCCGCATCGTGCCGACCTTCCTGGGCGCGCATGCCGTTCCCCCTGAGTATGACGGGAACCGAAGGGGCTACCTGGAGTCGGTGTGTTCTGAAATGATTCCGCGAATTGCAGCGGAGAAGCTGGCCCGCTTTTGCGATGTATTCGTAGAGGCGGGCGCGTTTACCTTGGAGGAAGGACGATCGGTGTTGGAGACGGGCAAGGAACACGGCCTGGCTCCTCGCATCCACGCCGACCAATTCTCGGACGGAGGCGGGGCCCTGTTGGCCGCCGAGGTGGGAGCGATTTCGGCCGACCATCTGGAGCATGCCTCCGCGAAAGGCCGAGGCGCAATGGCCTCCCGGGGAGTTTTGGCGGTCAGCCTCCCGCTGGCCTCCCTCTATCTGAACCAGCCGGCGCTGGACGCTCGAAAATGGATCGAGGAGGGCGTTCGGGTGGCTGTTGCGACTGATTTCAATCCGGGAAGCGCCCCCTCCAATCAACTCCCTCTGGTTATGTGGCTCGCATGCCATCTGCAGCGCATGACTCCGAACGAAGTTCTGAAGGGCGCCACCGTAATTGCGGCAGAAGTGGTGCAGATGCAGCGCGACATCGGTTCGCTCGAGGCCGGCAAGCTGGCGGACTTCGCAGTTGTGGAGGCGCCCGATGTGCGACAGTGGATGTATCATTTTCGCGAGCAGTCCGTCGTTCAGACTTAT